>QLUC01000004.1 GCA_018725275.1 Bacillota bacterium
TCTTAGACAAAAATAAAAACCACCCACCGATAAAATCCTTTTATCAATAGATGGTAGTTAATTTGGTGGAGGCGGGGGGAGTCGAACCCACCGTCCGAAGATATGCCTGCCAGCGCTTCTCCGAGTGCAGTCAGCGATTTGGTGATTCGCCCCTTCCTACGCCCACTGACGGGCTGAGGACCTCGCTAGTCTATTGTTTTCGGGAGACTTACTAGACGCTCAGTAACCCTACTCCTGCTTTCATGACGCCAGTGACCGCCCTCGCAGGAAAAGTGCGGGCCGACGACTGCCTAACTAGGCAGCGAACGCTAACTTGTTGTTTGCGTTTGTTTTAGTTTTCCCTGTTTTACGGGTATCAGGACCCCGACTCGCTGCACTGACCAACTCTACCCCCGTCGAAACCTTTACGCCCCCAAATTTATGCCTCGCCTTTTTGGCGAAGACGAAAGGCCTGCTCAATGTCACGCTTGGCTTCTTTATCGGCTTCGGCTTCGCGTTTATCGTGAACTTTCTTGCCGCGCGCCAAGCCAAGTGCTACTTTTATTTTACCTCTTTTTTGATAAAGTCGCAAGGCCACTAAAGTGTAGCCTTTTTGCATGGTTAGGCCGATAAGGCGGTTTATCTCACGTTTATGCAGGAGTAGCTTTCTTTGACGGCGCGGCTCGTGGTTAAACTGGTTCCCTTGGTCATAGGGGCTGATATGGGCATTAATCAGGTAGCACTCGCCGTCAACAATAGCGGCATAGCTGTCCCTCAAGTTGGCTTTGCCCTTCCTGATGGACTTTACCTCGGTGCCGGCCAGAGCTAAGCCCGCTTCATAGGTTTCGTCAATAAAGTAGTCGTGGTAGGCCTTGCGATTGTCGGCAAAAAGTTTTTCTTTGTCTTTTTCTTGTTTAGTCATCTTAATTACTCCTCAAGGGGGCGCATGGTGGGGAACAGCACCGCATCGCGTATATTGGGCAGGTCGAGCAAGATTTGCATGAGGCGGTCCACACCGAGTCCCCAGCCAGAAATTGGCGGCATACCGTATTCCATGGCCTTGAGGTAGTCTTTATCCATGGGCATGGCCTCGGCATCGCCCTGGGTGCGGAGCGCACTCTGCATCTCTAAGCGCTGCTCTTGCTCTAGGGGGTCGACCAACTCGGAGTAACCATTGATAATCTCCGCGCCATCGACGACCAGCTGAAAGCGATCAGCACGCGAGGCATCGAGGTCATTGGCACGAGCGAGTGGCGAAAGCTCGATTGGGTGCATTATGAGGAAGGTTGGATTAATGAGCTTGGGACGACTTACTTTCTTGTAGAGCAGGTCGACCAAGTTGCCCTTGCCTAGTTTTTTTAAGTTGGCGTGCTCAAGCTGAATGCCGCGCGCCAAGATGGCGCTTAAAAGCGCTGGAGCATCCTCGCATTGGTCAATATCGATAGCACAATCCTTTAAGATGAGCTCACGGAAAGTTACCACCGGCCACTCTCCGCCAAAGTCCACCGCCTCACCCCGTATGTTCACCACCGCCGAACCGAAAAGTTTGGTCACAACATGGACAACCATCTCGCGCATGAGCCGCATATTGTCCTCATAGTCAAAGTACGCGCTATAGCCCTCGATCATGGTAAAATCTTGCAGATGCGCAGGGCTGATGCCTTCGTTGCGGAAACAACGGGCAACCTCAAAGACATGGACGAAGCCCCCGACCACGAGACGCTTTAGATACATCTCGGGGGCGATGCGGAGGTAGAGGTCGATGTCTAGGGCATTGTGATGCGTAACAAAGGGTGCGGCCAAGGCGCCTGAGGGTTGGTTGGTGAGGATTTGGGTCTCGACCTCGATGAATTCGCGACTTTCTAAGAAGTTGCGGACTTCTCTGAGCAGGCGCGAGCGCAGAAGGAAGACCCGGCGGCTCTCCGGACTGGAGATAAGGTCGAGGTAGCGCTGACGATAGATGGCTTCGACATCCTTGAGGCCATGCCATTTTTCGGGGAGCTCGCGGAGGGCCTTACCGAGGAAGGTATACGAGGCAGCCTGCACCGTCTTCTCTCCGGTCTTGGTGGTGAAGGTGGTGCCAGCCACGCCTAAAAAGTCCCCAATGTCGATGATGCGATGAAAAACATCGTACTGCTCGCCGAGCAAATCCTTCTTTAGGGCCACTTGCACCTTGCCGTTAATGTCCTGTAAATGCACGAAGGTGAGCTTGCCCATCTTACGAATGGCGACAATGCGGCCTGCCACCCGCACATCTGATATCTCGTCCGGCAGATGCGCGGCCTGAGTGAGGGTGTGCGAAACCGCATAACGGGCGGGGTAGGGGTCAAGGCCGAGCTCCTGCAAGGTCCGTAGTTTCTCTAATCTATAATCCTGTGCACCCAAGACCGACGCCTCCTTACATGACCCAAGGCCCCCAAAATGGAGGCCTCCTCGGGCTGTTGCTCAATTGTACAGAGAAAGGCAGTTGCTGTCAACTAACCGTCTTGGATCATGCCGTCAGCCAGGCGAATTACCCTTTCGCTCCGGCGGGCTATGTCCATGTTGTGGGTGACGAGGATCACCGTGAGCCCTTGGCGGTGCAAATCGTTAAACAGGGACATGACTTTTTCGCTATTCTTGCTATCTAGGTTGCCGGTGGGCTCATCGGCCAGCAAAATCTTGGGGCTGTTAATCAGGGCCCTGGCGATGGCCACCCGCTGCATTTCGCCTCCGCTCAGTTCACGCGGCAGATGGTTGCGGCGAGAACTGAGTCCGACAATCTCTAGTAGGTCTAGGGCTCGGCTTTTACCGGTGGGGTTAAAGAGTAGAGGTAACTCGACATTCTCTTTGACGGTCAAGGTGGGGAGCAAGAAAAATTGCTGGAATACAAACCCAATATTCTGTTGGCGCACTTTCACGAGTTGGCTTTCTTGAAGGCCGGCGACTTCTTGCCCATTTAACAGATAGCTGCCGGAGCTAGGCGTGTCTAAGCAGCCCAAAAGGTTCATGAAGGTAGTCTTGCCGGACCCGGAGGGGCCGACCAAGGAAATGAGTTCTCCTTGTTTGACGGTAAGGCTGGCCTCTTGCAGGGCGTGTACTGTCTCGCTACCCCGGTGGTAGTTCTTGCTAAGTTTATCTGTAACCACGAGGTTCATGCTATTCACTCCTTATCGCTTCCATGGGACTAAGTTGTGAGGCCCTGATGGCTGGATAGGCTCCGGCCACCAAACCGAGCAACAAGGCGCTGAAAAGACTGATAAAAACCATCTCGAGGTCGAATACTAAGAGGTCGCCCAGGGGAGCGAAGGGGATTACCCCGCGGATAAGAGGCTCAATTAACCTGCCACCTCCAAGGGACGCCAAGATGCCCAGCACGCCGCCCGAAAGAGATAACAAGACGCTTTCAATCCACACGAGCGAGATGATGTCGCTCTGACTGGCTCCAACTGCCTTCATCATGCCAATTTCACGCGTGCGCTCGAACACCGACATGAGGATGCTATTCATGACCCCCAGCGCACTGATGACCACCGCAATGACCACGATCGAATTGATCATGGCCTGGGCAGAACTCATCAAGGTCTGCGCCGTGGCCAAAACCTGCGACATGGTGATAGCCTGGACGTCGGGCAACGATTCAACGCTGTCCACTACCTGTTGCACCAGGCTCAAATCTTCTAATTGAATGGCGATAGAGGTAACTTTGCCGGCGGCGTTAAAGATTTCTTGCGCTGTCAGCAACGGCAGGTAGATAAACTGGTCATCCTGAGTGCCTGTTTTTTCGAGCAAGCCGCTGATGACAAACTCTCGCTCGACCCCGGGCAGGCGGTAAATGCCCCCTATGTCTAAGCCCATCGCCGTGGCCATGACCTCAGGCAAAATAACGGAGTTGGCATCGACAAACATTGTGCCGCGAACGGTCCACCATGGCCTCATAGCGAAGGATTCTTCGTTCATCCCAAAGATGACGATGTTCTTGCCGTGAGGGATAACTAGCAGGTTCATAAACATGCCCACAGCATTTTGCACATTGGGCATCTCCCTAATGCGCGCGACATCCTCGACGTTCAAATAGTCCTCAATGACCCCGCCGTGCATAATGAGGGCGGTGGCTTCGTAAGGGCAGCCCTTGGCGATGGCCAGCATATGGGCGCCTAATCTATTGAGTTCTTGCCGCATCGAGGCCTCGTAGCCCTTACTAAAGGCCATAAAGCTAAAAAGCATAGATATGCCGATAGCTATCCCGAGGACGGTCAAAAAAGTGCGAAAACGTCGGCGCAAGAGATTCTTCAGCGCTACCTGCAGGTATTTGAACACGGGCACAACTCCTTTTTCTACTACACACTGTAGTATAACGTTCCGAAAAAAAGCCCCGCGGGGCTAACATAGGCCGAGGATGGTCGAGGACAACAGCGCCAGCAACAGCCACAAGGGCACCAAAGCAACTTGCCGGTGGTCGCTTAATATAGCCCGAATGCGCCGGGATATTGAGGACGGGCGGTAGAAGTGGCTATGTTGCCAAGCGAAGCAAGAGAGATCCTGGCCCCGTCGCGCTACCTTGAGAATGGCACCCGCGAGGTCGGTCCCAGTGCAGCGCCCAAGAGATGCATAGTCTGCAGCCATCTCGCGCTCGGCGGCATAACTCGCCCACGCCAAGTGGGCAAAGGGTGAAAAAAACGCCAAATCTCGCAGCACATGCACTAAATTATAGACGTTGTCCCCCCCGGCTATGTGCGCGAGCTCGTGCGCGAGCACTGCCTTTAGCTCTTCATCCCCGAGAAGCTCCAGCAAACCACGCGTCAAGACCAATTCCGGTCGAAACACCCCCCGAACAAAGGCCATCGGGTAGTGGCTATCGAGCACCGCCACCGTGAGTTCTTCCGTATATCCGAGCTCCGGTAACAATGCATAAACTCGACCGCTATGGAACCGGTCGGTTATCTCTCGTCCCAGCTTAGCTCTCTTAGTCGCTACTTGCCAAACACGCCAAGCGACATATCCTATCAAAAGCACTACGGTGAACGGCGCAAGAAATTCGCTATAGTAAGCTGATAGAGTGCAAATTCGGATGGCACCGGGGGTTCCCACCATGTCGCAACCAGCAGTCATGTGGCGCAAGTAGTAGCTGTAAGTAAACATCGGCAAGAGCAAAGCGCTGGCATAAAGCATCATCTTGCTGCGGGGTGCCAGTGGCAACAACATACTGAGGAGCATCGCCCCACTGTAAAGGATCGCGCCACTGACGGTGACGTACAGAAGATACGGGGCCACAATTAGCGCAAAATCCACCCCTAGCCCCCCCTACGGCGCTTGAGCATCTCTTCAAGTTGCCGCAACTCCTCGGAACTTACCCTATCAAGACAGGTCGCGAAATGCGACATGGTCTGGGCGGCGTGCGAGGACAGCAAAGCATTGACTACCTCGCCCACGGCCTGCGACACAAATGCCTGGCGAGTGAGGGTCGGGCGATAAAGGTAGGAGTTGCCATCAGCAACCCGTGTCAGCAAACCTTTTTCGGCCAGGCGCGTCATGACCGTCATTACGGTGGTATAAGCGAGATCGCGCTTAGGGAGGAGGACATTATGCACCTCACGCACCGTCATCTCTCCGGCAGACCAAACAGCTTCCATAATGTCCGCCTCCAACTCACCGAGAACCTGCCCTAACCCCGCCCTTTGCGTCCTAAACTCGGGAGCGACCGGACGCTGCGGTCTTACCATCACTACCTGCCCAGCTCATAGAAGCGTCCCTGCCCCGCCCAACCAAGGCGAGTGAGCCTTTGCCCATTTTCCCTAATTTCGATTTCAATATGGCAACCATAATCGATGACTTCGGCCGAAAGATTTGTTAAGCCTGGGTTTGCCTGCTGATAAAAAGCTAAGGCTTCACGCTCGATCGCAGCAAAGTCCCCGCCAGAGTTCAGATTTTGCCAGTAGTTATAACCAAAAAAAGCAACCGCCACAACCAAGACACCAATGAGGATATGAATAGGTTTCACTCGACACATCTCCTTCTTACTACAACATGTAGTAGCTCTAGCTTACTCCTGTACGGGTGGCTTGTAAAGGGGTGCGGTAAGGCCTAGGACCTTGGTGAGAAAAACCTGTACAATCTCCGGATCGAACTGCGTACCGGCATACTTGTTCATTTCTATGGCCGCCTCCTGCATACTCATGGCTGGGCGATAGGGTCTATCGCTGGTCATGGCATCAAATGCATCAGCCACGGCGATTACCCTCGCCATAAATGGTACTCCCTCGCCCTGCAACCCCTTGGGGTAACCGTTGCCATCCCACCGCTCATGGTGGGCGATGATGGCGTCGGCTAGGTTCGCAAACTCGCTGGCGGTGGACAAAATTCTGTAACCCGTTTCGGGATGCTTTTTGATTTCTCGCCACTCGTCCCCTGTCAGCTGACTCACTTTGTCTAGTACGTGCTTATCGGTCGCAATCTTGCCGATATCATGGAGCTCGCCCGCACTGGCCAAGGTCTTGACTTGATCATAGCTTAAACCATAGGCGCTGCCAATCTGTTCGCAATACTGGCTCACTCGCTGGGCATGCTCCTCCTCGCTCGGACTCTTCACGAGCAAGGCATTCAGAATGGACTTAATTACCAAACTTCTCTTGCTTTGATGCTCGACAATCTTCTTCTGGTACATATAGGTCTCCGCATCACTAATAACTTGTGAAAACGAACTATCGGCATTGGTCTTGGCGTCCCAACCGATGGATACCGAAAGATCTAAGTTCCAGACTTTCTGTTGCTCAATACTCTGCTTCAACCTTCGCGCGAGCTTCTCGGCCTCGCTAACGTCAGTCTTAGGCAGGAGTATGACAAACTCATCCCCGCCGTACCTCGCAACGATTTCGTCACTGCGGCATTCCTCCCGCAACGAGCTGGCCACTTTCTTTATCACTTCATCCCCTACGGCATGGCCGAAGGCGTCATTAAATAACTTGAGACCGTTCACATCGATGAGCATGATGGTGATGGGGTAGTTTCTCTCACTGTCTAAACGCCTCAACTCCTCCTCGAAGAAGCGCCGATTGTAAAGCCCGGTGAGATGGTCATGGTAGCTGAGGTACTCGATTTCTTTTTTCTTGGCATGCTTTTCCGTGCTGTCGCGGAAGACTACCACCGAACCGACCATTTGCCCACTGGCATTATGAATTGGAGCCGCCGTATCCTCGATTGGCGTTTCACGGCCGTCTTGAGCGATGAGCAGGGTATGGTTGGCGAGCTCCACGATGGTTTTAGTGGCAAAAACCTCCTCCACCGGGCACTTAGTCGTCTCTCTGGTGTATTCATTGATGATTCTAAATACCGTTTTAAAATCCAGCCCAACTGCCTCTTCTTGACTCCAGCCGGTAATGCTCTGCGCAATTGGGTTCATAAGTTCGATTTTGCTATCCCGGTCCGTGGTTATGACCCCATCGCCCACCGAGATGAGCGTGGCATGGAGCTTTTCGTAGTACTCCCTGATCTTTTCTTCGTTAGCCTTAAGCCTATCCACATCGGTTATAATCCCCTCGATGGCCTCTACCCGGCCACGGGCCCCGTATACAATCTGCCCACGCTCCGCGACCCATTTCTTAGTGCCATCCTTAGTAATGATAAGATATTCCTCGTCAAAGACCGTGCCCTGCTCGATAACCATGGTCCATCTTTCGCGCAGATAGGCCCTAAAGGGATGATCAATGAGACTCTCAAAACTCACCACCGCATTGTTGAGCAATGCCTGCGGCTCGTAGCCGGTGATTTGGCCACACCCGTCGCTGACATACTGCATAGTCCAGTGCTCGTCGAAGTTGCATCGATAAACCATGCCCGGGATGTTGGCCACCAGAGTCGCATGCTTGCGCTCGCTCTCACCCAACAAGGCCTGCTCCTTTCGCGACTTCACCACGAGTCGGTATAGTCTAGCGCTGAGCAGGGCGAATATCGCCACAAAGAACCAGAGCAAGCCTTGATAGTAAGACCGCAGCCTCGCCTGCTCTTCTGCTAACAAGATGGCCGGGGTAATGTCATTGATGATGGAGTAGAGCATGGGCCTCCCTTCCGCCAGGAAGGGATACGAAAAAACCTCGACCGTTCTATATTCCCCATTCGCTAGGCGGTGCTGAAAAATGAAGTGGTTTCTTTTTTGCGCAGCGGCCAGCGCCCTTTCGGCCGCTACCTCTTCGGGGGTCATGGTGTTAATTTGCTGGATAGTCATCGACTCGAGCACTACTTGAGGAAACCCGTAAAAATTTTGCGCCGCGACGTTTGAAAATTCTATATCCCCAGTGGCAACATCAATAACGAGCATGATTGAACCATGCTCGTTAAAAAGCCTAAAATAGTCCAGAGGCAAGGAAGCCAGAGCAGTGGCTGGCAACAAGGAAATAATCAGGATGGCGGCTAAGAGGCTGAATTTCTTCAAGATGCACTCTCTCCAATATAGTTATAGTAGACATATGACTCTAGCAGGCTATATCTCTGCCAAGTTGTCACCCAAATTAGTATTACTATATCACAACAAAGGCATTGCACCAACAATTTCTACACCGCGGAGCAACGGCTGTTACTCCGCTTCTACCAAGGAAAAATCTATGGTTGATTCTTCCACGTTGACCTTCTCCACCTTGACCAGCACCATGTCGCCCAAGCGATAGCGCTTCTTGGTGCGTCGCCCGATGAGGGCATAGTTTTCGGCATCGAGGAGGTAGTAATCGTCGTGGAGAGCGGAGACATGCACCAGACCCTCAACCGTGTTCGGTAGCTCCACAAAGAAACCAAAAGAAACGGTGCCGGAAATCATGCCTTGAAAGGTCTCGCCCACTTTATCGGCCATGAACTCGGCTTTCTTTAGGCCATCCACAGCGCGCTCAGCCTCAGTGGCGAGGTTTTCTCTGGCGGAGGAGTGCCGTGCGGCCCTATCGACCACCTCTGTGAGCACCGGATGACGCTGCTTCGCGAGCTGGCCGACTCTTAAAACCTCTTTGATAATACGATGGATTAGTAAGTCCGGGTAGCGCCTGATGGGCGAGGTGAAGTGGCAGTAGTACTTGGCTGCCAGACCAAAGTGCCCCGAGCACTGCGGGCTGTAACGGGCGCGCATCATAGCGCGAAGCAGCACACGGTTGATGAGCTTTTCTTCGGGTCGTCCCACGAGGTCTTGCATGACCTGGCGAAAAGACTGGGGATGTATCGGCCCCCGCGGGGTCTTGATGCGCAAGCCAAAATTATTGAGCAGCAAATTGAGGTCCTCTATTTTTTCTGACAGGGGCTCTTCGTGCACTCGGTAGACAAAGGGCACTTCCATCGCAAAAAAGCGCTCGGCGATAGTTTCGTTCGCGGCCAGCATGAACTCCTCAATGATGCTGTCGGCGACTGTCGGGTTCCGCTGGGCAATGTCGATGGCCTTACCTTGACTGTCTAGGGTGATTTTGGCTTCGGACAATTCAAAGTTGATGGCGCCGCGTCTGGCGCGCTTGGCGAGGAGTACCTGGCGCAGAGCTGCCATGTGCTCTACATGGGTGAGTTGCGCGGCGTACCGCGTGCGAAGCTCCGGGTCGCCCTCGAGTAATGAATTGACCTCCGTGTAGGTAAACCTCTCGCACGTCCTAATGACGCTCTCAAAAAGGTCCTGACGGACTACCTGTCCGCTAGGGTCAATTTCCATCTCTAGGCTGAGAGCAAGGCGATCTACCCGCGGGTGCAGGCTACAGATGCCATTAGAGAGCTCCGGGGGTAACATCGGTATAACTTGATTGAGCAGGTAAATACTCGTGCCGCGCCAGAAAGCCTCGCGATCGAGAGCGGTGTTTTCGGGCACATAATGAGCCACGTCGGCGATATGGACCCCCAGGCGGTAGTTGCCATTCTCGAGTAGCTCAACTTCTACGGCGTCGTCAAGGTCTTTGGCATCGGCGCCATCGATGGTCACTATGTTGTTCCCACGCAAATCGCGCCTACCCACGATGTCTTGCTCGCAGATCTCGAGGTTACGCCCGTGGAGTTCTGCTACGACCTCGCCGGGAAATTCGCGCGGCAAGTTAAGTTGCCTAGCCACGGCCGATATAGCAACCGAAGGTGCCGTGGCTACACCCAAAATTTCGATAACTTCGCCCTCAGGGCCATGCCGCCGCACCGGCCAGCGCATTATGCGGACCACAACCTTGTCGCCATCCTGCGCCTGCATAGTCTTGCCTTTGGGAATCAAAATATCGACTTGTAAGCGCTTCTCGTCCGGTTTGACAAAGCCCATTTCTCCATTAAACCCGCTGAAATTGCCGACAATATGGTCGTTCCCCCGGCTGAGGACACGGATGATCTCCCCCTCGGCCCGGCGATCGGCCGTAGGCTTCTGTAACAGTCGCGCCACCACCCGATCATTGTGCAGGGCATCGCCTAGGGCGTGGCTCGGGATGTAGACATCACCTTCTTTGCCGCCATTTTGCGGTATCACAAAGCCATAGCCTTGTTTTTGCATCGCTAGTTGTCCGACCACTAGGTTCATCTGCTCCGGCAAACCGTAGCGGTTGTAGCGCGTCTTTATGATGAAGCCTTCCTGTTCTAAATGCGCAACTACTTCCTTCCATGGCGCATCCCCACCGTGCTCCTCGGCCAGCGCGGCCACTAACTCCCCCTCGGTCATGGGTTTATATATTCTTTGCTTCATGAACCCGAGTATTTTTTCTTGGTCTTGCATCTTAATCACTGCTCCCTTCGCCCTCGTTCTTATTATGTGCTGAGATCCCCATAGTCATTTTAGGCGATATAACTAGCCAAAGCTCGGGCGAGGACCGCAGCTAAGACCTTTTTGTTGTGCTCTTTTAGGTCGTCGGCAAATTTGTCCAGCCCGACAACGAAAATGAAGAAGTAAAGAGGAATTTCGCGGCTCGCCTTTAACTCCAACAATGTCTCCTGCCAAGCAAAAAGAGCTTCCTCGCGTTCTTCGCTTTTTGCGAGACAAATCTTGAGCAAGTGGCGCAGGGGTTTGAAGGTAGCGGTAACTGGGGGCAGTGTCTTGCTCACGGTTCGGGTCGCCAAACAACGAAGCCAGTAAAGCACTAGATGCAAGTCCTCGTTCTCGCTCTCACTCGACAAGGCCTCAAGAAAGGTGCGCAAATCCTCATCTTTCGCCCACCTGGCCAGACCACATTGCAAGATTACCACGGGGTCACGCACCGCGATCGGCATCGGCAGGGAAATTTCGGCTCCTGCTCTCCCCTCGGCTCGTGCCACCGCAAAGCGGGCGAACTCGCGGGTCAGCTCAGCCCTTTCCGCCAGCGCTGAGTTACTGACCTGTGCGGCGAGAAACTCTACTTCATGGGCCGCGGCCACGAGCTTTGCTAGGCTGCCTTGCTTGGTCGCTGTGCGCAACATGTTGTGGCCTAAAGTTTCCCATTTGATGTCCATGTCCTCTTGGCAGGCCCGGTACTTAACCGCAAGAAAAATGGCCCGGCGATGCATTTTCATGGCTTGGTCATAATCCTGCTCTAGGTGAGCGGCAATAGCTAGGTAACGATAACATTCTAAGCAAAGCAAAAGATACTTCTGTGGTCGGGCCGCTACCCGCTTTTGCAGGGTGCGCTGAGCAAAACGCAAAAACTTTTGCGCAAGGTCCGCCTGACCTAGCAGACAAGCGCTCTTGCCGGCAAGTAACTTGGCCTGTGCTAAGGCCATTGGCTGGAGATCATCACCGTGTAAGGCGAGTAGGTGCGTGAGCACCGCCAAGCTGCCGCGGTAATCCCCGCCCAAAAAGTGCCGCTCCGCCAGCACCACTTGTTCAACAGCCCGGGTCGGCATATCAGGCAGTGGTCTGCCTGTGTATCCCCCGAGAGGTTCAGATTCATCCACCGCGGGCCGAGGCGAGTAGAGTCTGCTGGGATGGGCGTGCAGAAGCAAGGATAGACCCTCGATGACCTGCTCCTTGGTGCTCTGCGGCTCGCTGTCGCCGAGAATGGTCGTGAGATACTGCTTGGACGTACCGAGGAGGCGTGCCGCCTCCGCCACGGTCATATTGTTCTCGGCGAGCAAGGCTCGCACATTCCCTACCCACGTTGCCTTAAACAAATACCCGCCCCCCTCGCCGTAGAGCATCTCGCCGTGGCATGGAACATATAGCTGTTTCTCCCGTCTAACAAATTGAAACCAGAATGAAGGGAGAAAGATTCATGAAACGCATTTTAATCCTCACCCTAATCCTCACCTTGCTCGCTCTACCGGCTTCAGGTATGCTGAAAATTCTTGATCCCGCTATCGCCGCGGAATTAGAGCTCATCGCCCGCACCCATGTTGCTACCGAGAGGAACATCCCCCTCGCCCAAGTCGTAGTTGCTGACCCTTGGTTGCTTGAACTGCGGGGCCTCGAAATGGAGGTCTATGTGATCCCCCTCGTCATCCGCGAAGAGAAAGTCACCGCCTATGTCCGCGTCAAGGATAAGGCCATCCTCACTGAGAAGGAAGTTGATACGCTGAAGGGCGAAGAGGCCGCATTAATGACCAAGAGCGACCGAGCCTTTATTACCACCCTAGCCGCAGCCGAAGTCGCTGTCCCCACCGAAACGCCCACCAGCATGCTCCCCTATGCCTTAGCCGGCGGACTCGCCACCGTGGCCCTAGGAGCCGGTCTCATCATCGTCAAACGCAAAAAGCGCTAATTGACCGCTCACTCTCAGTATAACCGAAGGGCTGCCCCAAGCACAGGGGCAGCCCTTCGGTTATAGCCCTAGCTCTTCCGCCCGCGGCTGCATGGCCATGAGGGCAAGAGAGACAAACTCGGCAAGAGAAAGGCCGATCTCGCGGCAAGCGGCAATGGTCTCACGGTTCGCTCCGCGCGCAAAGCTCTTCTCGTGGTAACGGTTTAAAACAAAGTCGGTATCGATGGCGGAGAGCTTCTTGGTAGGGTGAATGAGCGCTCCGGCGACTATGAGCCCGGTCACGGGGTCACTACAGTACAGGGCCTTCTCTAACATGCTGTCGCGGGGCAGGCCATGACATTCATTATGGGCACGCACGGCGTTCACCACCGAGCTTGGCAAGCCATAGTCCGCCAACATCTCAGCCCCCATCAGGCTATGGACCGCGGGTTTATCCGCCGTTAGGTCATAATCGATGTCATGCAGTAGGCCAGTCAAACGCCAAAGGGCGACATCTTCGCCAAAGCGCGCCGCCAACTCACCCATGACCATTTCCACAGCCAGCATGTGCTTTTGCAAATTCTTGTTCTTGACATGTCTCTTTACCAAATCAAGGGCCGCACTACGCTCCACAAAAGCTCCTCCTCCCAAGTAAGAAGGGCGGCTGGCAGCAGTACAACGCTACCAACCGCCCATGAGTGGTTAATATGGGGAACCGTCCCCGTGGTCGTCTAGACGAATAAAGGAGCGAAAACGAGGGCTACAATGGCCATGAGCTTGATGAGGATGTTCATCGAAGGGCCGGAGGTGTCCTTGAAAGGATCGCCCACGGTGTCGCCGACGACTGCGGCTTGGTGAGTCGGAGTACCCTTGCCGCCGTATTGACCGCCCTCGATGTACTTTTTGGCATTATCCCACGCGCCACCGGCATTGGCCATCATTATAGCCAACAGTACCCCCGTGACTAAGGACCCGGCAAGCAAGCCCCCCAGCGCTTCCTTGCCCAGGAAGAGGCCGGTAGCCAGCGGTGCAATGACGGCGATTAACCCGGGGATGATCATTTCCTTGAGGGCCGCGGAGGTGCTGATATCGACACAACGGGCATAGTCGGGGCGTCCCGTGCCCTCCATAATTCCAGGAATCTCTTTAAACTGACGGCGCACTTCGCCAATCATTTGGAAAGCCGCGCGACCGACGGCCTGCATGGTCAAAGCGGCGAAGAGGAAGGGCAGCATGCCCCCCAAGAACAGCCCGATAATGACATCGGAAGATAGAATATTAATGGTTGTGAGCTGCACCACCGTGGCATAGGCCGAGAACAAGGCCAGTGCCGTGAGCGCTGCCGAGCCGATGGCAAAACCCTTGCCGATAGCGGCGGTGGTGTTACCGACGGCGTCGAGGTTGTCGGTTATCTTGCGCACAGATTTGTCCAGGCCGGCCATTTCGGCGATGCCGCCGGCGTTATCGGCGATTGGACCATAGGCGTCTACCGCCACCACCATGCCGGTCGTGGCCAACATGCCCACCGCGGCAATGGCAATGCCCAAGAGTCCGGCGAAATAAACGGAGATAGAGATGGCAATGGCGATGACGATTATGGGCGCGGCAGTGCTGAGCATGCCTACCGCCAGACCGGTGATGATTGTAGTCGCCGGGCCGGTTTGGGCGGCAGCGGCAATGCTCTGTACGGGCTTATTCTCACTCGAAGTGTAGTACTCGGTGATTTGTCCGATAGCCACGCCCGCTACTAAACCGGCCACTACAGCGTAGAAGACGCCAATATCTACGTTCAAGAAGCGAATCATCGCGAAAGCCCCGGCCACAGTAAGGGCCCCGGCGACATAGGTGCCATTGCTTAAGGCGCGCTGCACATTCGCACCCTCGCGGGCGGTGACAAAACGCGAGCCGATGATCGAGGCGATGATGCCAATGCCGGCTAAAAGCAGGGGCACTAAGACTGCATGCCAAGGGTTGTCCCGGAGAGGATTAGTTGCTAGGGGGACGATGCCTATGGCCATAGCCGCCACTATTGAACCGACATAGGATTCAAAGAGATCGGCACCCATGCCCGCCACGTCACCGACATTATCGCCGACATTGTCCGCGATAACGGCGGGGTTTCTTGGGTCGTCTTCGGGAATACCGGCTTCGACCTTACCTACCAAGTCAGCACCGACATCGGCGGCCTTGGTGTAGATACCGCCGCCCACACGCGCAAAGAGGGCAATGGAGCTCGCGCCCAAGGCAAAGCCATTGACCATGGAGAGTAGCACGGTGAAAGCACCGGTGGGGCTGGCGTCAATGGCCGCACAAGCGGGGCAATGCGCCAAGGGGTCTAGGATGACCATGCCGGCATGGACAATACGAAATGCTATGAAGAGAACGCTGATACCGATTAACCCGAGCCCGACCACCGACATGCCCATGACGGCACCGCCGGAAAAGGCCACGGCAAGAGCTTTATTCTGCCCATGCTGGGCGGCGGCGGCGGTGCGCACATTGGCTTTCGTGGCCACCGTCATGCCAATGTATCCGGCAAGCATCGAGCTCGCCGCGCCATATAGGAAGGCTACAGCCGTAGATAGATTGATTTGCCAGGCAATAGCGATAAACAATACCAAAACAAATATAGCCAAACTCTTGTATTCTCGGCGTAAAAAAGCCATCGCACCCTCTTGAATGGCCTGGGCTATTTCTTTCATGCGTGAATTTCCGGCATCTTGGCGAGTAACTTGATCTGCCAAAAACCACGCAAACAACAGCGCCAGCACGCCCGCCGCGGGAGCTGACCAGAGTAACAACTCTTCCATATGTCTACCTCCTGTTCTAACTGCAACCCTAACTACAAGAAGGGCAGCCGCGACTTCGCGCTGCCCTCATACCCTTACTGCACTACGGCGATAGTTAACGAAATCACCATAAACGCAATGCCCAGCCCAATGGTCAGCTTATTAAAGAATGCATCCATGTTCTTCTTACGCCCAAATAGTGTTTCCGCCCCACCCGCTATAGCGCCTAGACCAGCGGCGCGGCCGCTCTGCATGACTATCGAGACGATAACGCCGACAGCGATTAGGCCTTGTATTATCTTTAGAACGATGAGCAACTTGCTCTCCCCCCCCATCACATAAACTCAACTGATTCTAGCACAGCCCACCTTGCTTGACAACCAAAGCCGAGACTAACGCAGATTGTAGAAGGCGTCTTTGCCAGGGTATGCGGCCGAGGCGCCAAGCTCCTCCTCAATGCGCAGCAATTGGTTGTACTTGGCAACGCGGTCGGTGCGGCAAGGGGCGCCCGTCTTGATTTGCCCGGCATTAACGGCAACCGCCAGGTCAGCGATGGTGGTGTCCTCTGTTTCGCCGCTGCGATGGGATATAATGGCGGTCCAGCCGGCCCGCTTGGCCATCTCGATGGCATCAAGCGTCTCCGTTAGGGTGCCAATTTGATTGAGCTTGATGAGCACCGCATTGACGGCCCGCTCCTTGATGGCCCGGCTGATGCGCTCCGTATTAGTGACGAGCAGGTCGTCGCCCACAATTTGCACCCTCTTGCCTAGACGAGCGTTGAGGTCCTTCCAGCCGGCCCAGTCTTCCTCGGCCATGCCGTCCTCGAGTGAAATAATGGGGTACTTATCGGCGAGCTCCACCCACCACGCCGCAAGCTCAGTCGAGGTCCACTTTTTTGTCCCTCTTTCCATCACATAGTGGCCATCCTGGTAAAACTCGGTGGCGGCAGCGTCAATTGCTATGTAGAGATCTTGCCCCGGCACATAGCCCGCGGCAGCGATGGCCTCCATGATGACCTCGAGGGCCTCTTCGTTTGAGCTTAGCTTCGGAGCGAAGCCGCCCTCATCACCGACGGCCGTGCTGTAACCCTTCTTCTTTAAAACGCTTTTTAGTTTATGGAAGACCTCGACGCCCATGCGCAAACCCTCGGCATAGCTCGGTGCCCCCGTCGGCATGACCATAAACTCCTGAATGTCCACCCCGTTGTCGGCGTGCTTGCCGCCATTAAGAATGTTCATCATCGGCACGGGCAAGACGCGCGCACTCACTCCGCCGAGGTACTGGTAGAGGGGCAGATGACAATACTCTGCCGCCGCATGCGCCACCGCCAAAGACACGCCGAGGATGGCGTTGGCCCCCAGACGCTCCTTGTTGACTGTGCCATCGAGCTCAATGAGCAAGGCGTCGATGGCTGCTTGGTTACAGGCATCTAGCCCCTCTAATGCTTCGGCGATTTCGCCGTTGACGAAGTCCACAGCATTGAGAACGCCCTTGCCGAGGTAGCGGAGAGGGTCCTCATCTCTGATTTCCACGGCCTCGAACTGGCCGGTTGAGGCGCCTGAGGGGACGATGGCCCGACCAACCACGCCATCGTCAAGTACTACTTCTACCTCCACAGTGGGGTTGCCCCGCGAATCTAGAACCTCGCGGGCAATAATTTCAATGATGGTGCTCATCACCAGGCCTCCTTTATTAGTGATTTTCCGGTCATTTTTGCCGGCTGGGCTAGACCCAAAAGTTCGAGCACGGTCGGTGCGATGTCCGCCAGCACGCCCTGCTCCTTAACCTGGAGAGAATTTTGGGGAGTGATTACGAGGCAGGGAACTGGGTTTAGGGTGTGGGCGGTGTGTATCTGCCCCGACTCAGTAAAAACCTCCTCGGCATTGCCGTGGTCAGCGGTGAGCAACAGCGCGCCCCCGCTCGCCAATACTTGCGCCACTACTCGGCCAACAACCTCATCCACAGTAGCCACAGCCTGACATACGGCGGGGAACACGCCGGTGTGTCCCACCATGTCGAGGTTGGCAAAGTTCATGACCACTAAGTCATAGCCCACAGTCCAGTTCGTTGCAAAGGCTTCCGCCACGGCCTTGGCGCTCATTTCGGGCACTAGGTCGTAAGTGGCCACCCGGGGCGAAGGGATGAGCAAGCGGTCTTCGCCGACAAAAGGTTCCTCCCTGCCGCCGCTAAAAAAGAAGGTCACATGGGCGTATTTCTCCGTCTCAGCTAGGCGCATCTGCCTCAGCCCGGCCCGACTCACCACCTCACCCAGCGTGTCGGCAAGGTCGTCCGGCTGGAAAATTTGCGGAAAGGGGAAGGCGTGATGATACCTAGTGAAAGTAGCGATGGTTACGCTTGGCTTACTCTGTCGCGTAAAACCGACTTCCTTGTCGTAACAGAAGGCCTGCACAATCTGACGCATGCGGTCGGCACGGAAATTAAAGAATAACAAGCTGTCGCCGTCTTGCAAGACAGCCGTCGGTTGCTCGCTGCTCACCACCAAGGGCGGCAAGAACTCGTCCGTCACTCCCACTGCATATTGCTGAAGCACTGCCTGACTTAAGCGGGCGACCCCGTGCCCCTGCCCTAGGGTCAAAGCCTCATAGGCCTGGGCAGTGCGCTCCCAGCGAGTGTCGCGGTCCATGCCGTAGTAACGGCCCATCACGGTGGCAATGCGCCCCGTGCCGAGGTCCTCGACATACTTCTCTATTTCGGCAAGCCACGCCTGCCCCGAGGTGGGTGGCGCGTCGCGGCCATCAAGTAGCAGGTGCAGGAAGACCGTCAGTCCTTCGTCATAGCATTGGCGAAGTATTTCTTTGAGGTGATCAGTATGGCTATGCACACCCCCTAGCGACAAAAGCCCATAAAGATGAACGCGTCCTTGCGTTTCCTTGGTTTTAGTGACTAAATCTCGCCATACGGCATTGCGCTTCAGTTCCCCTTGCGCCAAGGCCCGGGTGATGCGCGCGAGGTCCTGGTAGACAATGCGGCCAGCCCCGATGTTTAAATGCCCCACGTTACTGTCGCCCATTTGCCCGGGCATGAGTCCCACGGCCTCGCCGGAACAATCCAGTTTCGCCCAAGGGTAGTCGCGGGTAAGGGCGTCAAGATTTGGTGTGGGAACGCACTTTAAGGCATTGCCTAGAACCGCATCACGCAGACCCCAGCCGTCAAGAATTACTAAAGCGACTTGCTTATACATAGGTCTTGCTCCCCGCAAGGCTGGCAATTTGGGCGAAGCTTTCGCCCTTTAAGCTCACCCCGCCAGCGAGAACTCCGCCAACAAACTCCGCTGCCAAGAAACCAGCCGCATTCTCGGGGGTGACGCTCCCACCATAGAGCAGCCGCACTTGCCCCGCCGGCACCTTGTTACGCGCCAGTTGGTAGATTGCCCTGAGCATTGCAGAAGCCTGCAAAGGGGTTGCAGCCTGCCCTGTACCGATGGCCCAGATCGGCTCATAGGCAATGGCAATTTCTTTGACCTCTCCCTCAAGGAGGGACAACCCCGCCATAAGCTGCGCGAGGACATAGTCTTCGCCCCGATTAGCACGGCGCGTGGCGAGTTCCTCCCCTACGCAGAGCACTGGGGTTAGACCATGCCTCACTGTGGCCGCCACTTTTATGGCGACAGAGGCATCGTTCTCGCCAAAATACTGCCGCCGCTCCGAGTGCCCCACGAGGACATACTGACAACCCATTTCTTTAAGCATGGGCAGAGAAACCTCGCCGGTGTAAGCGCCGCTGTCCTCGTGGTACACATCTTGCGCGCCGAGTTTGATCTCGGTTGCGGCAAGCAAGCTGCCGACATGAGATAACAGGGTAAATGGCGGGCAAATGCACAAATCCACCTCGCCTTGCGCATCTAGCGCACTCTGGATGCTCCGGATGAGTGCTTCGCTCCCTTTGAGCGAGCCGTTCATTTTCCAGTTGCCGATAATTAAAGGCCGGCCCAAACTATTCACCTCGGCCAGCCTTTTCGGTCAGGGCGGCCACGCCAGGCAACACCTTACCCTCAAGGAACTCGAGCGATGCGCCGCCACCGGTGGAGATATGAGTCATTTTTTCTGCCAGCCCCGCCTGTTCGACGGCCGCGGCACTGTCCCCCCCACCTACAACCGTGACCGCGCCGGAGCCAGCCAATGCCTCCGCAACATCGAAGGTGCCCACCGCAAAAGCGGGGTTCTCAAAAACCCCCATGGGGCCATTCCACAGTACCAAGCGGGCAGCAAGAACGACCTTGGCAAATTGCTCAGCGGACCTTGGGCCAATATCCACAATCATCTTGTCCGGCGGTATATCCGCTACCGCGACAATAGTCCCAGAATCATCAGAGATTGCATCGGCGACCACTACGTCCTCGGGCAAGTAAATGCTGATATGCGCCCTCTCCGCCATATCCAAGAGCTCCGCAGCCAGCTCCAAGCGCTCCGATTCTACTAAGGACTTGCCGATTTCGTACCCCTTGGCCTTGAGGAAGGTGTTGGCCATGCCGCCCCCGATAATGAGGCTATCGACGCGAGTGAGTAGCTGCTCGATGACCTTTATTTTGTCGGAGACCTTGGCCCCACCCAAGATGGCGAGGAAGGGGCGCCGCGGATTTTCTAGCACGCCGCCAAGAAAATCCAGTTCCTTTTGCATGAGCAGCCCTGCCACCGCAGGTTTGAGAAACTGCGTAACGCCAGACACCGAAGCGTGGGCGCGATGGGCGGCCCCGAAAGCGTCGTTAACGTAGATCTCGGCAAGCTTGGCTAGCTCGGCCGCAAAAGCAAGGTCATTCTTTTCTTCTTGGGCGTGAAAACGCAAATTCTCAAGGAGCACCACCTCGCCATCGGCCAGGCGCAGGGTGGCAGCCAGCACTTCCTCACCAATGCAGTCGGGGAGGAGGCGCACCTCCTGCCCAAGTAGCGACGAGAGGCGAGCTGCGACCGGGGCCAGACTGTAACGCAGGTCCCGCTTGCCGCTGGGCCGGCCAAAGTGGCTCGCCAAAACGACCTTCGCCTTTTTCTCGCGCAAGTGCAGAATGGTCGGCAGCGCCGCCCTAATGCGGGTGTCGTCGGTAATCCGCCCCATTTCGTCCAAGGGCACATTAAAGTCGACCCGCACCAAGACGCGTTTGCCGGCAACGGCAATATCTTTAATGCTGAGTTTAGCCATGACTATACCTGTGCATAGTGGTCGGCGATGAGGGACAATACATCGACCATACGGCAGGAGAAACCCCATTCATTGTCATACCAAGCGCATACCTTGGCCATGTTCTCGCCGATAACCATGGTTAGGGCTAGGTCGATGATGGAGGAGCGAGGGTCCCCCACATAGTCAACCGAAACTAAGGGTTCATCGCTAACTCCGAGGATGCCCTTCATGGGTCCATCGGCGGCAGCCCTAAAGGCAGCGTTAATCTGCTCGGCGGTCGCCGGCCTCGCCAGTTCCACGGTCAAATCTACCACGGATACGGTGGTGGTGGGCACACGCAAGGCAAAACCATTGAGTTTGCCCTTGAGCTCCGGCAGAACGAGCCCTATGGCCTTCGCCGCGCCGGTGGTGGAGGGGATGATAGACTGACTGGCAGTGCGGGCGCGACGCAAATCAGAGTGGATCTGATCGAGAATGCTTTGGTCGTTGGTGAAGGCATGGATCGTGTTCATAAGACCCTTGACGATACCAAATTCATCGCTCAGCACCTTGGCCATGGGGCCGAGACCATTGGTCGTACAAGAGGCATTCGAAATAATATGGTGTTTGGCATGATCATACTTGTCCTGGTTACAGCCGAGGACCAAAGTTAGGTCCTCGCCGGTAGCGGGAGAACTAATGAGCACTTTCTTTGCTCCCGCTGTGATGTGTTTGCCGGCGGTGTCACGCTCTTTGAATTTACCGCTACACTCTACAACCACATCGACCGCCATTTCACCCCAGGGCAAGCGCAGAGGGTCTTTCTCGGCCAACACCTTGATGAAACGACCATCGACCACGATGCCTCCCTCGCCAAGGGAGACCTCCGCGTCAAAACGGCCATAGTTAGAGTCATACTTGAGTAAGTGGGCCAGCCCTTTAGCGTCAGCTAAGTCGTTGATGGCTACAATCTCTAGGTCGCTCCGTTGGTGAGCTATGCGAAACACCTGACGTCCAATCCGCCCAAACCCATTGATGGCTATTTTCATAGGTACCCTCCTTGTGCTCTAGGCCTAAGCCAATTTGTTACATTATAACATTGAAGTCCTCGCGCTGAAAGCCCAACAACCGCAACCTCGCCGCTCGCTCGGCAGGACAAATGCCTTGCCGCAGCGAAAACTAAAAAAAACACAGCCATTACCTCGTTGTGCCACGGAATGACCAGGGCGTACTCCTAGTTATGTATTCGTTGCGACGGCGTTGACATCGTCGACTGCACCTTGCTCAGCGGTCGCCTATGTTGGGTCTTTGGTGGACGAGGTAGTTACTAGCTTCGATCAGGAATAGGGGGGTAAATTAGTGGCTCTCATGACAAAAGACGAATATATCGCCAGCATCAGAAAGCTCAATCTCAATGTCTACCTCTTGGGGGAACGAATTGAAAGCCCAGTCGATCACCCCATCATTCGCCCTTCCCTAAATTCGGTGGCCGCCACCTATGAATTGGCCGAACAAGCCGAGTATCATGGCCTTATGACGGCGCGTTCGTCTTTGACGGGCGAAACAATTAACCGCTTCTGCCACTTACACCAGAGCACAGACGACCTATTGCAAAAAGTGAAGATGCTCCGCCTGCTCGGCCAAAAAACCGCGGCCTGTTTTCAGCGCTGTGTGGGCTTAGATGCCTTTAATGCGCTCTACGCAACCACCTTTGAGCTAGACGCCAAGTATGGCACAGAGTACCACGCGCGGTTTGTGCAGTACCTTAAGTATGTGCAAAAGCATGACCTGACAGTGAACGGTGCGATGACCGACCCGAAGGGAGATCGCTCCCGGGCACCGCACGCCCAGGAAGACCGCGACCTGTACCTGAGGATAGTCGAGGAAGGCGAAACCGGCATAGTCGTGCGCGGGGCCAAGGCCCACCAGACTGGGGCGGTCAACTCCCACGAACATTTGGTCCTGCCAACGGCGGCCCTAGGTCAAGAGGATCGCGACTACGCCGTATCTTTCGCCGTGCCCTCGGACAGCCCCGGCATCATCATGATCTACGGTCGCCAGAGCTGTGACACCCGCAAGTTAGAATGTCAGTCGGGCGTCGACTTAGGCAATGCCCAGTATGGCGGACACGAGGCCTTAGTCATTTTCGACAATGTCTTTGTGCCTTGGGAGCGAGTCTTTATGTGCCGTGAGTATGAGTTTGCGGGCATGTTAGTCGAGCGTTTTGCCGGCTACCACCGCCAAAGCTATGGCGGTTGCAAGGTGGGGGTGGGCGATGTGCTCATTGGCGCCGCTGCTTTAGCCGCCGACTACAACGGAGTCATAAACGCGCGCCACGTTAAGGATAAACTTATCGAAATGACTCATCTCAACGAGACTCTCTACGCTTGCGGTATAGCCTGCTCGGTCGAGGGCCAGCCGATGGCGGCCGGCAATTACTTGGTGGACCTGTTGCTCGCCAATGTCTGCAAGCAAAACATCACCCGTTTTCCGTATGAAATTGCCCGTCTGGCCGAGGACTTGGCAGGGGGGCTGATGGTGACAATGCCCGGGGAGCAGGACCTGAGAAGCCCCGAAATCGGCCACTGGGTGGACAAGTACCTCCGCGGCCGCTCCGGCATCAGTACCGAAGACCGTATGCGTGTTCTCAGGCTCATCGAAAATATCACTCTAGGCGGCGGCGCAGTGGGTTACCGCACCGAGTCCATGCACGGAGCCGGATCTCCCGAGGCGCAGCGCATCATGATAGCGCGCCAAGGAAACCTGGAATTTAAGAAAGCTTTGGCGCGAAAGATCGCCCAAGTAGAAGCAACCATAGATGGAGGGGCATGATGAAGAAGCAATACCCTTTAGAAGGACTTCGCGTGCTCGACCTTTCGCGCGTGCTAGCCGGGCCTTACTGCACCATGATGCTCGGCGATTTGGGCGCAGAAATCATCAAGATTGAAGCTCCCGGGGTAGGAGATGATGCCCGGGCCTTCGGACCATTTGTCGGCGAAGAAAGCGCCTACTTCATGAGCCTCAACCGCAACAAAAAAAGCCTGACCCTCAACCTCAAAAATGAGGATGGTAAGGAGATTTTTAAGCAATTGGTGCGGCAAGCCGATGTGGTGGTGGAGAACTACCGCCCCGGCACCATGGAGAAACTGGGCCTTGGCTATGACCTGCTCGCGGCTCTTAACCCCCGGCTCATCTATACCGCCATATCTGGCTTTGGCAACACCGGGCCTTACCGCCGGAAGGCTGCCTATGATGTCGTAGTGCAGGGCATGGGTGGCATCATGAGCATCACGGGCTTTCCCGATGGCCTACCGACCAGGGTTGGAGCTTCCATCGGTGACATCAATGCCGCCTTGTTCGGCACCATCGGCCTTTTGGCCGCGCTCAACAGGCGCAATATAACCGGGCTAGGGCAGATGGTTGATGTGGCCATGCTCGACTGCCAAGTGGCGATGCTCGAGAACGCTATCACCCGGTACGAAGTCACCGGGGATGTGCCCAAACGCTTAGGCAATCGCCACCCTTCGATAACACCCTTTACTGCCGTTGCCGCTATGGACGGGCACATGGTACTGGCCATCGGCAACGACCACCTCTGGGGGCAATTCTGTACCCTAGTAAATCGGCCAGATTTAGTTACTGACCCACTTTACCGGAACAACAGAGCGCGTACCGAAAACTGGACGACGCTAGAGCCATTGCTCGAAGTAATCTTCAGGCAGAGAACCATCGCCGAGTGGATTGCCGCTCTCGAATCTATTGGCGTGCCCTGTGGGCCAATCAATACCATCGACAAGGTTTTGCAGGACCGGCAAGTGCTCGCCCGCAACATGATTGAAGAAGCCGTGCACCCCCTAGCCGGGAAAATGCGCATGGCCGGGTCCCCCATCAAGCTGTCAGATGCGCCCGAACTGGTAGTGCGAGCACCCTCACCCACCCTCGGACAACACGGCGCCGAAATATTAGCCGAGCTACTCGGGCTAGATGCCGCCGCTATCCGCATTTTGCAAGAGAAAGGGGCGATCTAGGTCTTTCTTTGTCCTCGCGGCAAGATGCTTAGTACCTCGCGGTACTTGGCAACGGTGCGCCGCGCGATGTTGATGCCTTCTGCGGCCAGTTCTTTTTTCACTTCTTCATCGCTCAGGGGGAAGCTCTTATCTTCTTGACTGATGAGCTGGTTGATTCTCTCTTGTACGGCCCGTGAAGCCACTCTGCCGTGGAGCGCCTGCACATGAGCAGAGAAGAAGTCCTTGAGCGGCAGAACCCCACGCGGAGTCAGGGCATACTTGTGGCTCACGGCGCGACTCACCGTCGATTCATGCACCCCGACCTCACTCGCCACTTCCGCCATGGTGAGGGGCCGTAAATATGCCTGCCCGTGCTCCAAGAAGGAAGACTGCCATGTCGCCAGGATATCCGAGATGCGTAGCAGCGTATCCCGTCTCTGTACTGCTGCCCGCGCGAGCCAGCGCCCCTGCTGGTAGCACTGGCGCAAGTACTTCTTGGTATTTCGGTCGGCCTCGCCTAGCAACTGACAGTACAGACTATCCATCCTCCGCTCGTTAATGAGCGGTTGTTTTACTTCGGCGTGAAAGCTGTCCGCCACCTTGGTGAAACAAACATCGGGGGACACCGAGCCGGTACCGGTATATTGCCACGAGGCGTACCTGCCCCCAGGCGCGGCATCGCAAGTTTTTAGCTCCGCGAGCACCGCCTGCACCTCTCTCCTAGAGATGCCGGTTAGGCTGGCCACCCTGTCCGCACTGGGCTTAGCCTCGGCAAAGTAAGTCCTGATGATTTTTTCTCTGCCCTCGGTCAGTAAGTCGCGATTGGCCATCTGCAGGAGGAAACTCTCACACCAGCTTTCTGCCGCAAAACCAGGGGGCCCCAAGGCCTGGAGCAGCCACTTACCCAGCCGGAGTGTCGCCCTGGCAATGCCCAGTTCGCGCGCCAGGTTTTCGTCAATTGACGGCAACAATCCGCGGTCGTCTAAAGAGTCCACGAGTGCGATTGCGGCTCGCTTGACAGGGGGCGGGGCGTCGCTCAATCTAATTTCGGTGCGAAGTTCATCCCTAGGGTCTACCGCCATACTTGGGCTCGTCCTTGGCCAGAACCGCCCCTCCCAGGGAATAGTTTTTATTTCTAAAAGGGGGTTTTCGGCGGCCTGGCTTAGTAAGTAGCTTTCAAGTTCGGCATTCGTCATGAGCAAGAGTAAGATGGCCTGCTTGAGCTTGGCCGTCATGACGATATCGCCGCGGAGAATCGGTGTTTGCTCAAGCAATGGCCGCACAGCGGAGCTCCTCTCTATCTTCTACTCATGGCTGATGTTGGTCTGAGCTTCGCCCAACCCGTCTTGAATAAAAGCAACTATGGTTTCTAGGGCGGAGGATGGGTCGACTGATGAGCGCACCACCACCTCGATTTCGGCTCCACGGGTTAGTTCCCAGCCGATAAGGGCGAGCAGGCGCGTAATGGGCAGTACCTCTCCCTTGTAACCGAGCAAGAGCTCCACATCGAGCTTGCCCGCTAGTTCCCTAAGACGCGCGAAGGGGCGAAAATGCAGCACTGCATTGACGATTTGTACCTTGACCCGAACTTCTCTCACCCTGGTGCTACCCCCCCATAACCTAACTCTTTGGCGAGCTCCTCTATTTTGCGCAAACGATGGTTCACCGCTCCTTTGCTGAGGGGCGGACTAAAGTACAAGCCGAGCTCCTGCAGACTGGCCTCGGGATGCTTGGCACGCAGCTCGGCCGTCAGGCGCAAATTCGGCGAGAGATTATTTGTGCCCAACACTTGGTCGACATACCTGATGCATTCTATATGCCGCCAAGCCGTTGAAATGGTCTTATTAAGATTGGCCGTTTCGGCATTTACCAGGCGATTGACTTGGTTGCGCATGGATTTGCGCACGCGCGCATCTTCCACCTTAAGCAGGCTGGCATGGGCACCAATCAAGTTAAGAAAGTCAACGACCTGCTCGCCTTCTTTAAGGTAGACCACCAAGAGCTCCTTGCGGCGGGTGAGGCGCGGCGAGAGACCATAGTCCTCTAAGACTTGCCGCAAGTAATCCGCAGTCTCTTGGTACTCGCAGACCATCTCGAGGTGATAACTAGCCTTTTGGGGGTCACTCATGCTCCCTGAAATAATAAACGCTCCCCTGAGGTAAGCGCGGTTACAACACTCACTCTCGGGCGTGTCTAGATGCGTAAAGAAACTGCTGGCTTCGCCGTCCCACAGCCCGACTTCTAGGAGAAGTTTATCGGCCTTCGGGGCAAATAGCAGGTACATGCGGTTCTTGCGAAAGGCGGAGCGCCGACGGATAAAGACCCTGGCCTCGGGCTGGCGTTCCTTCAGGAGTTGCAAGACAAGCCGCGCCACCGCCGGGTTTTGGGTATGGATATTAAGCCCCATACCACCGGCGCGCGAGAGCTGCAAGATACCGCCGTGACGAATGATGGCGGCTAATTCGCGCCGACGACAGCAAGGCTCACTGTCGATGATGCGCACCAGCTCTCCCTTGACATCCTCCGTAAAGGTCACCGCGCTCCCCCCCTAGCTTTGCTCCTGCCGTAGCTTTAATAATTCGCCTCGCCACCCTCATTCCCTGCCGCCGCCAGCCACAAGACAAGAAGGGCCCCCGCATTTAGCGGTGGCCCTTCTACGCTTAATGAACCGATAAATACCGTTCTAACTCCCACGGATGAACCGCCATTTCATGCAGGCGGCATTCAGCTCTCTTGGCGGCAATGAAACGGGTGAAGATGTGCTCGCCTAATGCTCCACGCATCAACTCACTTTGGGAAAAATGGTGCAGGGCTTCCTGGAGGCTCCCCGGCAGGCTGGCAATCCCTGCGGCCAAGCGGTCTTCTTCACATAAATGATAGATATTGCAACCCATGGGTGAAGGAGGGGTGAGCTTTTCCTTTATCCCCTGCAATCCGGCTGTGAGCGCTACGGCAAAGGCTAGGTAGGGATTGCAGGAAGGATCGGGGCTACGCAGTTCTAGGCGGGTGCTATTGCCACGGCGTGCCGGAACCCGGATGAGCGGGCTTCGATTGCGCTCTGACCAGGCGATATAGACAGGCGCTTCATACCCCGGCACCAAGCGCTTGTAAGAGTTGATGAGCGGGTTAGTGATGGCCGTAAACTCTAAGCAATGGCGCATTAACCCCGCTAAGTAAGACATGGCTATGCGGCTCAACTGATGGGGCGCATGTTGGTCATAGAAGGCATTGCTACCATTGACAAAAAGGGATTGATTGATATGCATGCCGCTGCCCGCCTCGCCAAAAAGGGGCTTGGGCATAAAGGTAGCGTGCAGCCCATGCTGCATGGCGATGGTGCGCACCACCAGTTTAAAAGTGGTGACGTTGTCGGCGGCCGTTAGGGCATCGGTATACCTAAAATCAATCTCGTGCTGTCCGGGGGCACATTCATGATGCGAGGCTTCCACATGAAAGCCCATCTCCTCCAGGGTCAGGACGATGTCCTGACGAGCATCCTCGCCGCGGTCGATTGGGGACAAATCAAAGTACCCACCGCGGTCATTGGTGATAGTGGTCGGCCCCCCATCAGGGTCGCGCTTGAACAGAAAGAACTCGGCCTCGGGTCCCACCTGCATGACATACCCCATTGCTTGCGCTTCGGCCACTGCTCTCTTTAAAGTGCCCCGCGGGCAGCCACTAAAGGGGGTGCCATCAGGATTCAGCACATCGCAAATTAGGCGCGCGGTCGGTGCCTTATCCTTGGTCCAGGGAAAGACGGCATAGGTGGCGGGGTCGGCTTTAAGGAGCATGTCCGACTCTTCAATGCGGGCAAAACCCTCGATGGAAGACCCATCAAACATCAATTGTCCGTCTAGGGCGGTTTCGATTTCATCGACTGAGATGGCCACATTCTTGTTCACCCCGAGGATGTCCGTAAATTGGAGGCGAACAAACCGCACCTTGTCTTCCTTCACTCTCGCTAATACATCTTGTTTCGTAGCCATGCCCTACACCCTTTCCGAACTATAATGGCCTAATATTACACGAATATTCGCGCCCTGTCTAGGCAAATTCCTTGGCGCATTCCCTTGAGATGATTTCGCCGGTGCGAGCAAGAACGCATGATGGACCTATAAATGGAGAGCCTAACATTTAAGGGAGTGAGCGAGTGGACAACTGGTGGGACCTCCTCAAGCGCTTTTTTATGGCAGAAGATGCTACACGCAGTACGCATAGCGCGATCCCCTCACGCGGCTTTCAAGGCAATCTTGCCTATCTGCGGGAGCGCTTTACCAATGTCCACGATTTTAGTGTGAGGGAGTTGCAATTAGGGGGCGACGGAAAAAAAGCGGCCGTAATCTACCTAGAGAGCCTGACCAACCCTGCCAGAATCGCCGAAGAAGTACTCATCCCGCTCGGCAGTTTCATCGGCATGGCCGAGAGGCAGCAAGCAAAAGTGCGTCCTTTGTTGGCTAAACAATTCCTTTCATCCTCCAACCTAGAAGAAACAACGGATTTAAAGCAGGCCGAAGGACTGCTGCTCGACGGCTGGACCATCATCCTGATGGATGGGCTACATACAATTCTCGCGGTTGGCACTCAGTCTAACCCCGGACGTGCGGTGACCGCGTCTGAAACAGAAACTTCTATTTTTGGCCCTAAGCAGGCCTTCGTGGAAGCGCATGCGGTCAACTTGGCCCTTCTGCGGCAAAAACTTAAAACCCCCAAACTTAAATTAGAGGAATTCCGTTTAGGGACCAAGTCCCCCACCAGCGTTATGTTCGTGTATCTTGAAGGAACTGCGCCGGACACTTTTGTCCGCGGGGTTAGAGAACGTTTAGCGAACATCGAGGTGGAGGTGCTCATCGAGAGCTCCTATCTTGAATCCCTGCTCGGGATAAGCACCCTCTCTCCATTCCCGCAGGCCATTTACACCGAGCGCCCCGACAAGGTCACCGGAAACCTCCTCGAGGGCAGAGTCGCCCTAGTAGTTGACGGCTCCCCTGATGTCTTGGTGTTACCAACGGCTTTTCCTGACCTGTTTCAAGTTGCTGATGACTACTACCAGCGTACTCTCCCCAGTTTGCTCATTCGCTTCCTCAGGGTGATCGCATTTTTCCTTGCCACCACCCTGCCCTCGTTGTATGTTGTGCTCATCAGTTTCAATTACGAAGTTCTACCCACCAACCTGATCATACCGGTGGCCATTTTCCGCAGCGGCGTGCCCTTCCCCCCGTTCATCGAGCTGTTCGGCATGCTCCTCATCGTCGACATACTGCAGGAAGGAGCCACTCGGCTGCCCTCCAAGGTGGGCCAGACAATAGGTGTCGTGGGCGGTTTCGTCCTGGGACAGGCCGTCATTGAAGCCGGGCTGATCAGTCCGTTGTCGCTAATCACGGCTGCGCTTTCCTTTATCGGTTCCTTTGCCATTCCCGACTACAGGGTAGTTGGCCTGGTACGCATCCTGCGCTATGCGCTACTGCTGGGGGCAAGCCTACTTTCTGGGGTTGGCGTGGTGGCCGTGTGGCTCGCGGTATTTATCCATATCGCTTCGCTGGAAGTGCTTGGGGTGCCTTACTTGCGCCCGATAGCTCCCCTTTCTCTAAAAAGCATGGGTGATTTTATCTTGCATCGAAAGAAGGATGAGTGAGCCATGCCGAGACAGCCTCGAGTCACGCACTGGCAGTACTTCACCCTAATTTCTGGCGTTCTCATCGCTAACGGCATAATGTCTATGCCGCGCGCAGTTGCCGCTGATGCCGGACGGAGCGCCTGGCTGGTAATACTCCTTGTTGGATGCATCGTCGCGGTGCTCACCTGGCTAGCGCACCTTGTCGCCAGCCACTTCCCTACGCGCGATGCGGCGGAATGGCCGAAGACTTTGCTCGGGCCAATTTTGGGGCGAATCTGGATGTTGGCCTACTTAATGCGTGCCATCATCTTCTTATTGCTTACGGCCCAACTATACGCCGGGTATTTATCGGTGCGCTTATTTCCCAGAACCCCCACCCATGTCTTTGCCCTCTTAGTCTTGGCACTGTCACTACTGGCGGTGCTCGCAAAAGTCCGCGGGTTCGCTCGCTTTTCAGAGGTAGCCTTCTATATGTCTATCCCTCTTATTCTATTTATCATCATCCCTTTCACCAAGGGAAACACCTTGCACCTCTTGCCCCTTGTGGGGGACACTCCGCCCTCTGACTTACTGAAGAGCGCCTTAGCAGCCTCCTACAGCTATGCTGGCTTTGATTTCTTGTGGTTCGTTTATCCTCACCTTCGTCGCAAGGCCTCTGCCGGTACTGTAGCCTTTGGAGCTGTACTGCTGACCGCAATAGTCTACGCTTTTGTGACTGCCACCACCATCATGTATTTCGGCCTAGAAAAATTAGGCCTCATCTTCCTGCCAACGTTAGCGGCGCTTCGCGGCATCGAGATGGTGCTTTTTGAGCGCATCGACAGCCTGATGATGTTTGCGTGGCTTTCAACGGTGGTGATAACTGCGGCCGCCCAACTGTACACCGCTACCCGCCTAGTGCAGGGCTTGGCCAATGGGCTTTCGTTTCCTAAAGTTGCCGCAGGACTCAGCGGACTTTTCTTTATTGTAGCGTATAGCGTAACCGACCTGCCACTATATCAAACCATTGCTATTTCAGATATTTTTGGCATTTTTGACCTGTCTTTCTTTGTCACCAGCATTTTTGTGTTCTTAATATTGGCTTTGGTACGCAACCGCAAGGGGGACAAGTGCGATGAACCGGCAGATTAAATTGTTCATTTTAGTGGCGCTATCGTTGTTGCTCACGGGTTGCTGGGATGCAATGCCAGTTGAAGACAGAAACATCGTTTTGGCCGTGGGAGTAGACTATTTACCTGATGCGCCCCACTACCTAATCACTTTCGTCGCCCCGATTATCGCAGAACAGCGCACGCAGCCAGCGCGAGTGCAAAGTTTCCGGGCCACGGGCCTCGCGGAGGCCTTGGCCATGGCCGGTCACGCCGATGGGCAGATCTATTCTTTTGGGAAACTACTAGCGGTGGTCTTCGGCGAAAACGCTGCCCGCCAAGGGGTCTCGACAGCGCTAAACGACCTCTTTATGCACCCTAACCTGCGCATCCAAAGCTACGTGACGGTAGCTCTAGGAACCGCTCATCAACTCCTCACCGTGGTCCTACCTGAGGGGCAAAGTGTCGACATCTACCTCAAGGATATGTTGGACCGCGCCAAGATAAGGCGCGATGCCCCGCCTATTGCCCTAGATCGCTTTACCTCCTCCATGGTCACCCCCGGCATTGATGCGAGCACTCCCCTCCTTGCAGCCATCGGTACCACCGACCCGCGCCCACTTGAGCAAAGGGGAGCGGATGGAGGACGCGGGATAATGTTCGAAGACATCCAAATAGTCGGTAAAGCGGCCTGGCAAGGCGACCGTATGGTCGGCACCATGACCCTAACGGAACTACAATACCTCTCTATTGCCCAAGGAACCTCGCACGATTTATCGATGCAGGTGCTTCTTCCACCTAACACCCCTTTCACTCCCGAAAACAATCGCCTGATCATCAGCTTGGAAAAGACCAAGTCATCGTGGCAGACTCAAGTTATTGACGGCAAATTTCATTTCAATCTAAAAACAGAAACAGTGCTCAGCCTCACCAACTACCAAGGGAAAATTGATCTAACCAAGGAGGAGAACGCCGAGAAACTCGCCGAGATACTTGCCACGGTCATCAAGCAGGGCATTACGAAATCATTGCAGGACTTATTCTCGTTTGGCAGCGACCCCATTGGCCTGGGCCAAATGGTGCGGGTTAAGCACCCTTTGGCCTGGGATGCCAAGACTTGGACAGAAGCACTGAAGAAAGCGACCTATAGTGTGAGTGTCAAGATCCAAATCAGAAACATTGGTTTGACCATAACCCGCTTTGAGCCCAAAGGCAAAAATCCGTAGCGCAACTAGGTGGCAGGCCCCATGTGGGCATTCAATCACATTGCCCGCGCACGGACGGACCTAATAAACATTAACCACCGACGGCAGCACCTCTAAGAAGATCTCTTCGCCAACGAAAAA
>QLUC01000040.1 GCA_018725275.1 Bacillota bacterium
CCCATAAAAGTGAGTCCTTTGTTCCCGATAGTGGTGAACCGCACATCTACGACAACCCCGACAAGACCATAGTGGCGGTGGGGCGTGAACTGGCGCGTCAACTGGAGAATCGAGGGGCTTTGGTCATCCATTCATCAGAAGATCATGTACGCCAAGCTTTTGACCAGAGCTACACCCGTTCACTGGAGACGGTGACTAGCATTCTAGCCAAGTATGGCGAAGTTGACTATGTTTTTGATATTCATCGCGATGCCTTGCCTAGGCGACTTACCACAACTAAAATAGACAATCAAGACGTGGCTCGCCTTTACTTCGTAGTCGGGGGCAACGAGGCCCTGGGGCATCTGCACTGGCGCAGAAACTATGCCTTCGCCATGAAACTGCAGCAACAGGTGGCCGAGATGTTTCCGGGTTTTTCGCGGGGTATTTTGCTCAGGGACTTTGGGCGCTTTAACCAACACGTGCACCCCCATGCGCTGCTCATCGAAATCGGCGGGCACGAAAATTCGCTAGAGGAAGCGATGCGGGCCACTGGGTACCTGGCAGAGGCAATTATGGCCCTTGACGCTAAGCGAGTAAGACCGCCGCGCTAGAATGTGATATAATGACATGAAGCGCGAGGGTTGCGCTATTTTTCTGTATGGAGAGAGTGCAATGCAAGAAAAAATACGCAATTTTTGTATCATCGCGCATATCGACCACGGCAAGTCTACCCTAGCCGATCGCTTGATTGAGCAGACGGGTACTCTTTCAGAGCGAGAAATGACTGAGCAAGTCCTTGATAGCATGGACCTCGAGCGTGAGCGGGGCATTACCATTAAATTGCAGGCGGTGCGACTCATCTATACCGCCCGAGACGGTCAGGAGTACATGCTTAATCTTATCGATACGCCTGGCCATGTGGACTTTTCCTATGAGGTTTCGCGTTCATTGGCCGCTTGTGAGGGGGCGCTCCTGGTGGTCGATGCCGTTCAGGGCATCGAGGCCCAGACTTTAGCCAATGTCTACTTGGCCCTCGAAAATAACTTGACTATTATCCCAGTTATTAACAAGATCGATCTTCCCTCCGCTGATCCCGAGCGGGTGCGCAAAGAAATCGAAGATGTCATCGGCCTCCCCACAGATAACGCCATTCTCTGTTCGGCCAAAGAGGGGATTGGTATTGTTGAGATTTTGGAGGCGGTGGTGCGGGATATTCCGCCGCCCACCGGGAGTAGCCTTGCCCCCCTGCAGGCCCTCATTTTTGATTCGCATTATGACTCCTACCGTGGGGTCATCAGTTATGTCCGGGTCGTCAACGGTAGTATCAAAAAAGGTCAAAAAATCTTAATGATGGCTACAGGGCGCGAGTTTGAAGTTGACGATGTGGGGGTCTTTACGCCACCTCGTCTCCCGGTCAAGGAGCTCACTCCCGGCATGGTCGGTTACTGCATCGCCGGTATAAAAAATGTTAAAGATACCCGCGTGGGCGATACCATAACAAATGCCAATAATCCATCTGTCAGTCCCTTGCCTGGGTACCGCAAGATAACACCCATGGTATTTTGCGGTCTATACCCGACCGAGAACAATCAGTACGAGGACCTCAAAGATGCCCTCGATAAACTTAAGCTCAACGACTCTTCCTTGATGTTTGAACCCGAGACATCTGAAGCACTAGGCTTTGGTTATCGTTGCGGGTTCTTGGGGTTGCTCCACATGGAAGTCATCCAGGAACGCTTAGAGCGTGAATACAACCTAGATTTGATTACCACCGCGCCTAACACTTTGTATCGCGTAACTGACACCGGTGGGGAGGAACAATTGATCGACAATCCTGCCCATCTTCCCCCGAGCAATAAAATTGCCACCATGGAGGAGCCCTTTGTTAAGGCGAGCATTATCGTGCCGGAAGAATATATTGGGACGATGATGGAACTGTGCCAAAATCGGCGTGGCTCTTTTAAGAATATGGAGTTCCTCGACACGACGAGGGTCATCTTGACCTATGAGCTCCCCCTCTCCGAGATTCTCTATGACTTTTTTGACCAGTTGAAATCGCGTTCGCGGGGGTATGCCTCGCTAGATTATGAGGTAATCGGCTACCGGGAAGCAGATTTAGTTAAACTGGATGTTTTGTTGAACGGGGATATAGTCGACGCCCTTTCGAGCATCGTTCATGCTGATCGCGCCGTACATAGGGGGCGCATGTTGACCGAGAAATTGCGGAAGATTATACCGCGCCAAATGTTCGATATACCCATTCAAGCCGCCATCGGGGCTAAGGTCATCGCCCGCGAAACAGTGAAGGCCATGCGGAAGGACGTCCTTGCTAAGTGCTATGGCGGCGATATCACCCGCAAGCGAAAATTGCTGGAAAAGCAAAAAGAGGGCAAGAAGCGCATGAAAAACGTGGGGAATGTCGAAATTCCGCAGGAGGCCTTCATGGCTATCCTCAAGGTGGATGACGAGTAGTGCGCGGGCTGTACGTTCATGTGCCCTTTTGCCTGGGTAAGTGTCTGTACTGCGACTTTTACTCGTTGCCGCATGAGGAAGCGTTGGAAGAGGCATTTTTAAGCGCTCTCCGGCGTGAGATTGTGCTGAAGGGCGGCCTATGGGGGGGGCCCGCGCATACCTTGTATTTTGGCGGGGGTACTCCTAGCATTTTGCGCCCGCACGCACTTCAGACCATTATATCTCTCCTGCAGAGTTATTTTCCTCTCCCCTCCGGGGCGGAAGTGACTCTGGAGGTCAATCCGGCGACTTTCGGGAGCCTTGATTTCGGCCTACTCCGCGACATCGGCATTAACCGCATCAGCATTGGGCTACAAAGCAGCTCCCCAAGGCACCTGGCCATGCTCGGCCGCCGGCACAATATGACAGAATTTGACCGGACGGTAGCCCTCGCCAAAGAAGCGGGAATCACTAACTTTAGTGTTGATGCGTTGTATGGCCTGCCTGAGCAGGACGTCTCCGACTACTTGGAGACTCTCGCTTGTATCGTTCAGTCAGGGGCCGTGCACATTTCATCCTACGCACTGCAAGTAGAGCCGTCTACCCCCTTGGCCGAGATGGTCAAGACCGGGGCACTCATCGTGCCCGCAGACGACATCGTGGCCGAGATGATGCACGTGGGCAAGGCCTACCTCGAGAGTCAGGGGTTTGTCCACTACGAAATAAGCAACTTCGCCCGTTTAGGTTTTGCTGGTCAGCACAATATGCTCTACTGGCACAACCGCGAATACCTAGGCTTTGGACCGGCGGCAGCGAGTTATATCGGTAAGCGGCGTTTTAGTGGCGTACCCGATTTACAGAGCTATATCGGCCTTCTAGCAACGGGGCGCTTGGTGGCCCACAGTTGTGAAGCGCCAAGTCTGGCCACCGAAATGGCCGAGACCGTGATGCTTGGTCTGCGTCTGCTTGACGCCGGGGTCAGTCGCCCTGCCTTTGAGGAGCGTTTTTCGCGTGACGTTCTGGATGTCTATGCTGAGCCGGTGGCAACCCTCGTCAAACAAGGCCTGCTCAGTGTGCACAGCGAGGCCTTGCTGCTTACGCCGCGGGCTTTTCCGCTCGCCAGCCAGGTGCAGATGGCTTTTCTGCCCTAGGTCTTGACAAGAGGTTGGGCGCAGTGGTATTTTTGTACTATATCGTTAGCACTCTACCTTGATGAGTGCTAACAAGATAATGGGGTGGTGGTGATGCTAGACGAGCGCAAACGGCAGGTGCTGTTTGCTATTGTGCGCGACTACATTCAAACTGCTGAACCTGTAGGCTCAAGAACAATTGCCCGCCGCTATGAATTTGGCATCGGAGCGGCCACTATCCGCAATGAAATGGCTGACCTTGAGGAGATGGGTTTTATTGAGCAACCGCACACTTCTGCCGGGCGCATTCCTTCCGACCGAGGCTACCGCTACTATGTGGATTCCTTGGAGACGCTGCCTGAGCTGACTGTGGTTGATGCCACGCTCATCAAGAGGCATTTTGGGGGTAGGTTGCGCGGGCACGAAATTGTTCTCGAAGCGACTGCTAGGCTGCTGTCTTCGCTTACTAATTGTGTTTCTATAGTTATTGGCCCATCCGCAGCGCAGACTAGATTAAAGGTCATGCAGGTAGTTCCTCTTAACGAGCTTAGCGCTGTCCTCATGCTCGTTGCCGACAATGGCCTGGTGGCCAGCGAAGTAGTGAGATTGCCCGAGGGTCTCTCGGTTGTGGACCTAGACGAGGTATGTCGGGTTATTACCGCTCACTACCAAGGTCGCACCATCGACCGTCTGCACGAGATGAACTTTAGCGCCTTCGCTGGGGGCATTGGCGCGCGGGCCGAGACATTTGAGCGGGCGATGGATAAACTTATCTCCGGCCTCGAAAGGCTCGAAGGAGAGCGAGTGGTCCTCGGAGGCGCGAGTAACATTCTCAATCAGCCCGAGTTCAAAGACCTCGCGAAGTATCGGGATGTTCTTAAGGTGCTTGAGGTGCAAGAGCTTGTACAAAAACTCGTGGCGACTTCGACAACCAACCCTTATTCGGTGAGTATCGGGGCCGAGAACCACTTAAACGAGATGCGCGATTGCTCCATCATAACCGCACGGTATACAATCTCCGGCGAGGGCATAGGGCATATCAGCATCTTGGGGCCTACCCGCATCGAGTACCCAAGGGTGCTCTCTCTCCTCAACTATATCAGCAAGCTCATTGGCCAAGGGTAGACTGGGCCGAGTATTATAAGGTGGTGTGACATATTGGAGGAACAAAAGAAAGCAGACGAGGTGCAGCCAGAAGGTGATGCCGCGCATATTGCCCAAGTAGCAGAACTTCATGCTAAATTGTTGCGCCTGCAGGCGGACATGGACAATATGCGTCGTCGTCACCAACGTGAGAAGGAGGAGTTGGGGTATATGGCGGCAGCAGACTGCATCTATCAATTGTTGCCAGCCATGGACAACTTCGATCGGGCGGTGAAGGTGCTGCCCGCGGGCGATTGGACACAGGGCATGGTCATGGTGCATAAGCAGTTGCAGGATATCTTGCAATGCTTAGGGCTAGAGCCTATCGCCGCGACCGGGGCATTTGACCCGGAGCTTCATGAGGCGGTGGCCATCGACGAGGATTCAACCGACCCTGAGAATTCTGTAACCCAGGAGCTTGAGCGAGGGTACAAGTATAGAAACAGGGTCTTAAGGCCAAGTAAAGTAAGAGTTTCAATGGGAGGTAGTAAAATTGAGTAAAATAATTGGCATTGACTTGGGGACAACAAATTCGGTCGTCTGTTATCTTGAGGGTGGTGAACCGGTGGTCATCCCTAACGCCGAAGGGAGTAGGCTGACGCCCTCGGTTGTTGGTTTCTCTAAGACCGGTGAGCTATTGGTCGGAGCTATCGCCAAAAGGCAGGCAATCAGCAATCCCGACCGCACCATCAGTTCCATCAAGAGGCAAATGGGGACCAACCACAAGGTGAAGATCGACGGCAAGGAGTATACGCCGCAAGAAATCTCCGCCATGATTCTGCGCAAACTCAAGCAAGACGCTGAAGCTTACTTAGGAACGACGATTGAGAAAGCCATTATCACCGTGCCCGCCTATTTTACCGATAGCCAGCGCCAAGCGACTAAGGACGCCGGCACCATCGCCGGTCTTGAAGTCCTGCGCATTATCAATGAGCCAACCGCCGCTGCGTTAGCCTATGGGCTAGATAAGGGGCAGGACCATACTATCTTGGTCTTCGACCTAGGCGGGGGCACGTTTGACGTTTCAATTTTGGAGCTAGGCGATGGCCTCTTTGAGGTCAAGGCCACTTCAGGCAATAACAAGCTGGGCGGAGATGATTTTGACCAACGTCTTTTGGAGCACTTGGTCAAGGAATTCAAGAAGTCTGCGGGCGTCGATCTATCTAAAGACCGCGTCGCGATGCAAAGAGTGCGTGAAGCTGCTGAGAAAGCCAAGATTGAGCTCTCCACCCTACAGCAGACGGCCGTGAACTTGCCCTTTATTACCATGGACGCCGAAGGGCCAAAACACTTAGATATCTCCATTACTCGCGCCAAGTTTGATGAACTCACGGAAGACTTGGTAGAGCTCACCATGGGGCCGGCTCGCCGCGCTCTGCAGGACTCAGGCCTCGAGGCGCACCAAATCGACAAGGTTATTTTGGTCGGCGGCTCAACGCGCATTCCCGCCGTGCAAGAAGCTGTGCGTCGCCTGCTCGGCAAAGAGCCCCACAAGGGCGTCAACCCTGATGAAGTGGTGGGCCTTGGGGCAGCTATTCAAGGCGGAGTGCTTTCCGGCGATGTCAAGAACGTAGTGCTACTTGACATCACGCCTCTTTCCTTGGGCATTGAGACGCTGGGTGGCGTCTTGACCAAGCTCATCGAGCGCAATACCACCATCCCCACCTCCAAGAGTCAGATTTTCTCTACCGCGGCTGATCACCAGACCTCAGTGGAAATCCATGTGCTGCAAGGTGAGCGGGCTATGGCAGTCGATAATGTCACCCTTGGGCGGTTCACCTTGGATGGCATCGCCCCTGCGCCACGCGGCATACCCAAGGTGGAAGTCACCTTTGACATCGACGTCAACGGCATTGTCAATGTCAAGGCGAAAGATATGGCGACGAACAAGGAACAGCGTATCAGCATCACCTCGAGCATCGGTCTCTCGGACAATGAAATTGATCGCATGGTCAAGGATGCGGATAAGTATGCCGCGGAAGATCAAAAGCGCCGAGAATTGGTCGAGGCCAAGAATCAAGCTGAACAAATGGCTTACTCAGCGGAGAAACTGTTGAAGGACCTAGGCGACAAAGTGCCCTCCGAGCAAGCCGAGGCTGCTAAGAGCGCAGCTGCCGAGACGCGCACCGCCATCGCCTCCGGCGACATAACTAAGATCAAGGCGGCAACAGAAGTCCTGACGAAGATCGTTGACGAGCTCTCCACCATCATGTATAACGAAGCCCAGGCCAAGGCCAACAGCCAGGAGCAAGGCGGGCAGGATGCAGCGGATGAGACTATCGATGCCGATTTCGATGTAGAAAAGAAGTAGTGAGCAATAACAGGCGGCGGGGGGAACATCACGATGGCCAAGCGGGATTATTATGAAGTACTAGGGATTACTCGGGGTGCCGAAGAAACAGAGATCAAGAAGGCTTATCGAAAGTTAGCGCGACAGTTTCACCCCGATGTAAACCCTGACGATGCCTCTGCCGCCGAGAAGTTCAAAGAAGTAACCGAAGCCTACGAGATTCTCAGCGACAGCGACAAGCGGGCGACATACGACCGCCATGGCCATGCCGCCTTTGAACAGGGTGGGGGGCAAGGCCCATTTGGGGGCGGCTTTACGGGCGACTTTGGCGGTTTCGGTGGCATGGACGACATCATGGACATGATGTTTGGTGGCGGTATGCGCAGGCAGCGCACCGGGCCGGAGCGCGGGCCAGATTTGCAGTACGAGTTAGAAATCGATTTTGTCGATGCCGCCCTCGGCAAAGAAGTGCAGCTTGAGATTCCGCGCACGGAAGCTTGTGATACTTGTCATGGCAGCGGCGCTAAGCCCGGCACCAAGGCGGAGACTTGTTCGGTTTGTAAGGGTTCCGGGCAGGTGAGTTTTACGCAGAATACTGTCTTAGGGCGCATGAATTCGGTGCGTACCTGTGAGCGTTGCCAGGGTACGGGTAAAATTATCAGCGCGCCCTGTGCCACCTGTGCCGGGAAGGGTGCCTTGCGCAAGCGTCGCAAAGTCAAAGTTAAAATTCCACCCGGCGTGGACACGGGCACCCGCCTGCGCTTGAGTGGCGAAGGCGAGGCTGGGCAGCGCGGCGGTCCACCGGGAGATCTCTTCGTGGTGCTCCATGTGCGCGCTCATCCGACATTTAGGCGGCAGGGTGCTGACTTGCTCGTTGAGTTACGCATCTCCTTCCCAAAAGCGGCCTTAGGCGGCAAGGCTCAAGTGAAAGTCATTGAAGATGAGGTAGTCGAAGTAACTGTGGCCACGGGTACTCAGAGCGGCACGGTACTGCGCATCAAGGGCAAGGGCCTCACCAAGCTGGGCAGCGTCTACAAAGGCGACTTAGTTGTAACCCTCATAGTCGAAACACCGAAGAAACTTTCACCCAAGGAGCGCGACCTGATGAAACAACTGGCTGAAGCGATGGGCGAGGGCGTTGACGACAAGGGTATACTAGGCCGGGTACGAGACGTATTACGCTAGGAGGTCAGTGCATGAAATGGATGGAGATAACCGTGGTGACTTCTCAAGAAGCCAAGGAAGCCGTGGCCGATATTTTCTATCGGGCTGGGGCGAACGGCGTCGTGGTAGAAGATGCCAGCCCCCCTCTTTTGGCTGAGGACGTGGAAGACTATTCATTGGTCACCCTGCCCGACATCCCTCTAGAGGAAGTGCGCATCACCGCCTATCTCCCCCTTTTAGAGGGCACCTTTCGTCAAATCGAAGAAATTCGTTTGGCGGTCAGTGCTCTCCCTGATTTTGGTTTGGACCCCGGGCGGGGCGAGGTACTCGTGGCCGAGATACTAGAGGAAGATTGGGCCAGTGCCTGGAAAGAATACTATCAACCCATTGTGGTGGGGCCAAAGCTGGTCATCAAGCCATCTTGGGAGGAATTTACGCCCGCGCCTGGGCAGAACATAGTGGAACTTGACCCCGGCATGGCCTTTGGTACAGGCAGCCATGCCACCACCGTGATGTGCTTAGAGTTTATGCATGGGAGAGAACTGGCGGGAAAGCGCGTACTAGACCTAGGCTGCGGCTCCGGCATACTCGCGCTCGCCGCCGCTAAACTAGGAGCCGCCGAGGTAGTGGCCCTTGATTACGATCCCTTAGCCGTCAAGGTAGCCGCCGAAAATGTGCGCCTCAATCAACTTGAGGGGCACGTAGCTGTGGCGGAGAGCCACCTTTTTGCCGCCGCTCGCGGCCGGTATGATTTTATCGTGGCTAATATCATTGCGAGGATTATCATCGAACTTTTGCCATCCCTTGGGTCTTACTTGGCACCGGACGGGATGTTCTTAGCCTCGGGGATCATTCGGGATAAACTAGACAGCGTCTTGTATGCCATAGAGCACAATGGCTTTCTTGTGCAGCAATCTTTCGAGCAGAGAGAATGGGTCACTCTCGCTGTGGTGCGAAAGGTCGACTGAGTATGCCGCGTTTCGTGCTCACTTCGCAACTGGGGACTAAGGGCACCATTACGGGCGAGGAGGCTCATCACATCCTGCGCGTGCATCGGCACAAGTTAGGTGATACCATCGCGGTTTCCTTTAGAGAGACGGTTTTTTCGGCGCAAATCGTCGGCATAGATGATCAAGCCATATACCTTGAACTGTACGCCGAGGCGAAAGACCCCGAGCCACCCATCAAAATCACCCTCTACCAAGCCATCCTAAAGGGAGAGAAGTTCGACTATGCCCTCGCCAAGGCCGTTGAGCTCGGCGTATACAAGATTGTGCCCCTGTCCTGCGAACGCGGGGTGGTACGCCTTTTGCCGGCGAAGGAAAAAGAGAGGGTAGTGCGCTGGCAGCGCCTAGCACTGGAGGCTACCAAACAATGCGGGCGGGCGATTGTGCCCGAGGTCACTCTACCGCTACCATTACCTCTGGCCTTAAGCTGCGATAGCTCGACCCTCAAGTTAGTGGCTTACGAGAAGGGCGGCCTCAGGTTGCGCGAGGTGCTAAGCGTCGCTCAGAGTATTTCCTGTGTCGTTGGTCCCGAAGGAGGGCTGACCGGGGAGGAGGTTCGTCAGGCCAAGGACTGTGGCTTCATCCCCATCACCTTGGGCCCGCGCATATTGCGGGCCGAAACGGCTAGCCTGTGTTTGTTGTCCATAATTATGTACGAGCTAGGAGATCTTTAGCATGTTGACAGTGGGGTTTCACACCTTAGGCTGTAAAGTCAATCAGCAAGAAACCAGCGCCATGGCCGCTCAGTTTACGGCAGCGGGCTTTCGCATTGTGAGTTATAGCGACAGGGCAGAGGTTTATGTCATTAACAGTTGTGCCGTGACGGAGGCCGCCGAACGAAAAACAAAAACCTATGCTCGGCGCAAGAAAAAAATGCACCCTACAGCCTTAGTAGTGCTGGCAGGGTGTTTTCCGCAAGTAGCCCTAAATGACGCCCGTGCCTTAGAGGTAGACTTGTTAGTCGGCAGTAACGACAAGAGTCGCCTGGTGACGTTGGTGCAAGCCGCTCTGACCATGCGAGGGCAACATGTAGAGGTCACGCCATGGGCAGACAATGCTCCTTTTGACTTTATCGCCGAGGACGCAAACGGCGGACGCACCCGTGGGATGCTCAAGGTCCAAGACGGTTGCGAGCAGTACTGTTCCTACTGTATCATCCCTTACGCTCGCGGCAGGGAGCGCTCGCTCGACTTAAGCAAGGTGCTTGGGCAAGCCCAAAGACTTATCGAACAGGGAACGCATGAAATTGTCTTGACCGGTATACACCTAGGCGCCTATGGCCGGGACCTCGTTCCTCCATTAAACTTAGCAACATTAGTGCGGGAATTAGGTAGTCTGCCTTACCTGCCGCGCTTACGCCTAGGCTCGGTAGAGCCACTAGACATCACGGCAGAGTTTCTCGAGGCGGTAAAGAACTCACCACAGTCCTGCCCTCATTTTCATCTCCCCCTGCAAAGTGGCAGCAATGCCGTACTTAGGCGCATGAAGCGTCCGTACACCGTCGAAGAATTTGCCGCCATTGTCTCTCGTCTGCGCTCGGTGCATGCCGATGTGTCCATTACGAGCGACATTATTGTCGGGTTTCCCGGTGAGACGGACGAGGAGTTTCATGAAAGCCTCGCTTTTGTCAGGGCGATGGAATTCGGTCGGTTACATGTCTTTCGCTATTCACGTCGCCGGGGCACGGTGGCTGCCGCCATGGCCGAGCAAGTTGCGGATGAGGTCAAGGAGGTGCGCTACCAGGCCATGCAAGCAGTGGCGGCCTTAGCACAACAAGACATGGCCAAGAGATTTTTAAATCGCACGGTAGAGGTATTGGTCGAAGGAAAACAAGGTGAGTTATTGTCTGGGTACTCGCCATCTTACTTGCGCGTGTATTTTAGCGGCAGTAAAATGCTAGTCGGCCGGCTAGTCAACATCACTGTTACCGAGCTATACGCCGATGGAGTAAGAGGGGATTTAGCCGAATAGCTGCTACAAAAAATAGAGGAGGCGGGCTTGCCATGGATAATTGTGTCTTTTGTCGGATTTGTGAACAAAGAACTGCCAGCGAAAATACTCTATGAAAATGATTTAGTCTTGGCCTTTGCTGATTTGTTCCCCGTGGCCCCCGTGCATGTCCTCATCATCCCCAAAGAGCATATCCCCCGCATAGATTCGCCCCAAGCGGCGCTCTGCCTGCCGCCTATTTTTGCCGCCCTGAACCACCTCGTCGGCATGTTAAATCTCGAGGCCAAAGGCTTTCGTGTCGTCACCAACGCCGGGCTAGACGGCGGCCAGACCGTACCCCATCTGCACTGGCACCTCCTCGGCGGTCGCCCCCTGACCTGGCCACCAGGCTAAATCAGTACGTTACAACAGCATGCACGCCCAGCACGATGCAACGGTCGTGGCTACTATGATACTAGGCATATGTTATCCGGACATCGACTCAACTCTTAGTGCGAAAGAAACTATGTCAGGGATGTTCACCTGAACTATGCTGTACACAATCTCCGGATTGATGCGTATGTAATCGTGAACAACCACGTTGCGAAACTGCGCCATTCGTTTTAAGCTCTCCGCTAGTTCCAAAGGGATAAGCTTGTTTTCTAAGAGCACCTGAAAGCAGTCTTTGTTGTCTAGTGGCTCCCGGAAGCCGCTGTATGAGATGATGTGGCTGGCAAGATCAAGGCACGCTTCGATGGCGACCTGTAGTGTTCTCTCTGTATAACGGCGGATGATCTTGTTCTCCTTATAGTCCTGAAGGGAGTAGCTTAGTTTTACTTCGTCGAGATCCCGAAGATACTCTTCTAGTTGCACCAGTAGCTTTGTAACCACGGCCTTCTCAACCATGAAACCTCGCCTCCCTCACCATCAATCTTTTGCGCGCCTGACTATGATACTGCTCAAGAATAGGCATATGGTCAAAATAGCGCTTGCGGTAATCTACTTCAAAGGCGATTCTGCTACTCTTGTCCCGCTCATGCAGTACCACCTTGTGCCGCATTACTTGGTGGATAAAGAAAAGGTCGGCACTTCTCAAATCAACTACGTCAACTTTGTTCCCGAGAAGATCTTCGAGGTCGTTGGTAATCTGCAGCTTAATTTGGAAGCGTCGGTGAGGGTCGAGCCCCTCCTTGAACAGGACAGCGAGGTCAAAGTCACTTGCTGGGCGGGCTGTGCCCTTGGCGTGTGATCCAAAGAGGTAGATAACATAAATGTCGTCCCTATCGCGGAAATAGTCTTGTATCTTTCTTAGTGGCACTTCGCCGATCACGAAACTCCCCCCTCACAGCGATTTCAGATGTACTTTCTTAGTAGTTTGACATATTGTGACATTTCACTAGGCGAAGCTCAATTGTTCAACGCACCATGCCCCTACCTGCGCTCATCCATGTAGTCCCTCATGGCTTCGGCGTTGCCGAAGCCGAGCTGTGAAGCAAGGGCGTTAGCCGTACCCGTGGCCACCGGGGTGCTGTCTTCGTGGTAGCAGAAATAGCAGCGCCGCAACACCCCATCACGGCTGACCCCTAAATAGGTCTTGCTGCCTTGGCGAGCAGGCTGCATATTAAGGTAACGAAGTAAAAGCAGAATCTCACCCTGGTTACAACGGATAGGCATGTTACTAAAGGCAGAGGGCCCGGCGGAGTGATACACGGTCGTCTCCGCAGCGCAAAATCTTCAGCATTAGCCCCTGGTTGCGTGCCGAATCGGTGTGGCTAAAGAGCGCTATGCGTTCAAGGTAAACGGCAGAGTAATCTGCTAACGCATCAATAAGGCTTCCGATGGCTTCCTCGCGGTTAAGGGCCTCTCCATAGACCGGTATCTCTTCTATTGCTATGGTGATGGTTCCCAGATCGGGATCGGTTGTTTCGACTAGTGTGAAGGTGAGGGCGTCGAGAGCAGCAGTGAGGATATCTGTCCTCACCAGAGAGACTAAATTTCCAGAGACGTGTTTGTTAGCGGAAATTACCTCTAGCCCGGAGCTAGCCTTGCGCACGAGCTCAGAAAACCGTGCTTTGGCTTCAGATACAGGTAAAGCTTGTGACAACAAGTTGACACCTCCGTTTCTTATGACCATATGCTCTCCTCCTAATCATAGTCAACTAGGTCAGGTTAGTCAATATAGTTTATGCCAGTGGGAGAGGCAATATGAGCTGGCAACGGACAATGGTGACAGAAGTGTTATTCTTAAAATCTCAAGATCGCTACTCCGTGCCAACGCTACAGCATTCTCGGTAGCGGCGTGACACGGCACGCCGACCCTCCCCGGCATAACCATGA
>QLUC01000041.1 GCA_018725275.1 Bacillota bacterium
ACATGAGGCCGCCATTGAGATTCTCAAGGGTCTCCGGGACCTTTACGAGGCCCACCATCGGGTGAAAATACCGGATGAGACCATCGAAGCGGCGGTCAAATTGTCGGAGCGCTACATTGCCGACCGGTTTTTGCCAGACAAAGCCATCGATTTGATCGATGAGGCGGGCAGCCGGGTGCGGCTCGCTAACTTTACCGCACCCCCCAATGTGAAGGAGTTAGAGGACGAGCTTAATCGTCTCAAACAGGAGAAGGCGGCCGCCGCTACTAACCAAGAATATGAGAAAGCGGCAGGCTTGCGGGACAAAGAGAAGGAACTGCGCGATCAACTTGAGGAACTGCGACAAAACTGGGAGAAGGAGCGCATGCGGAGCGAGGCCACTGTGACCCCGGAGGACGTGGCGCATATTGTGGCCGCTTGGACAGGCATACCGGTCAACCGGCTCAAGGAAGAGGAGTCGGAGCGACTCCTCAATTTAGAAAGCATCTTGCATGAGCGCGTAGTCGGGCAGGAGCAGGCGGTGCGTGCGGTATCGCGGGCCTTGCGGCGAGCGCGCGCGGGGCTAAAGGACCCTAAGCGCCCCATCGGTTCCTTCTACTTCCTTGGGCCTACCGGGGTAGGCAAGACCGAGCTGGCCAAGGCGCTGGCGGAAGCGATGTTTGGCGATGAAAATTCGGTGACCCGCATCGATATGTCGGAATACAGTGAGCGTCACACCGTTTCTCGCCTCGTCGGTTCTCCGCCGGGTTACGTTGGCTATGACGATGGTGGACAACTGACCGAGGCAGTGCGCCGCAAGCCCTATGGGGTGGTGCTCTTTGATGAGATGGAAAAGGCGCACCCCGAGGTCTTCAACGTGCTCCTGCAGGTCCTAGAGGATGGTCGCTTGACCGATGCTAAGGGAAGAAAGGTCAATTTCCAGAACACCATTATCATCATGACTTCAAACATCGGGGCGGAGACTGCCCAGAAGGGGGGGGCGCTCGGCTTCGGCGACCGCAGCTCCGAGCGTGAGAACCAGAGTGCCTATGAGGCCATGCGCGGACGCTTTCTTGAGGAATTGAAAAAGTCGGTGCGGCCGGAGTTTCTCAACCGCATTGATGACGCAATCGTCTTTCACCGGTTAGAAAAAGGTGACATGACGAAGATAGTGGGCATCATGCTGCGCGAGCTCGCGACCAGGGTAAAAGAATATGGCTTGACGGTTACCTTTAGCGAGGAAGCCCAAGCCTTGCTAGCTGAGGAGGGCTATGACCCGCTCTATGGGGCGAGGCCGCTCAGGCGCGCCATTCAACAAAAAATTGAAGACGAGCTCTCTGAGCGCGTCTTAAAGGGTGAATTTGGCGAAGGAAGCAGTGTGCACATCAGCGCAGTCAATGGTGAGCTAGTGTTTAACAAGGAATGAGTTCTTGAGCCGGCAGATAAGTGCCGGCTCTGTTTTTTTTGCCGCGCCTAGAGTAAGCGCGTGTTATAATGGTTAAAAGTTCTTAATTTGTCGCGGTTATTAGGACAACGCACGATGGTAAGACATGGACAACGCACCATTGGTGCGTTGCTACGGGAGACTCGTTATCTCGAAATTGTTGGCAAAAGGTGGTTGCTATGGGGGAGAAAACTCGGTTCTTTTGCACCGACTGCGGCCAGGAGAGTCTGAAATGGGTAGGCAGGTGCCCCGGGTGTGGGGTGTGGAACACCATGGTGGAGGGGCTGGTTGCTAAAAAAAGCAAGGAACCCCGTCTCCGCACGGTCGAGAACCCTCTCGTCCCTCTTGGTTCGGTCACCGCCCTAGGCAAGACACGCATTTTAACCCACTCGCCGGAGCTTGACTTGGTGCTTGGCGGTGGCGTTGTTCCGGGGTCGGTGGTGCTGGTGGGTGGTGACCCGGGCATTGGGAAGTCCACGCTCATGCTCCAGGCTGCCCATGCTTTGGTTTCGCAGGGGCGCAAGGTGGTCTATGCCTCCGGCGAGGAGTCGCTTGAGCAAATCAGGCTTAGGGCAGAGCGCCTCGATGCGCGGGCTGGGGAGTTGTTGGTCACCACCGAAACGGATGTCAGCCAGCTCATTACCTTGTTGCAAGCGGCAGCGCCGGAGGTGGTGGTGGTAGATTCCATTCAGACCATGTACAACAATGTCTTGCCTTCGGCTCCCGGCAGCGTGGGGCAAATTCGTGAATGCTCCGCCCTCCTCATCCGCTTAGCGAAAGAATCTGGCATGAGCATCTTCTTGGTCGGGCATGTGACTAAGGAAGGGGCAATTGCCGGCCCGCGGGTGCTCGAACACATGGTCGATGCTGTGCTATACTTTGAGGGGGAGCGTCACTTGGCTTTCCGCTTGCTCAGGGCGGTAAAAAACCGCTTTGGTTCTACCAATGAGGTCGGCGTCTTTCAAATGGGGCTCAGGGGCTTGGTGGATGTAGCGAACCCTTCGGAGCTACTGTTGACCGAGAGACCGGTGGATGTAGCAGGCTCCGTCGTGGTTCCCATCATCGAGGGCACGCGGCCACTCCTAGTTGAGCTGCAGGCTCTTTTGAGCCCGGCCAATTACGGCAACCCACGCCGCACCACTTCGGGAGTTGAAAGCAACCGCGTGGCTATGATTCTGGCCGTGCTAGAGCGGCGGGCGGGGCTTGATATTACCCATCATGACAGTTATGTCAACGCCGTCGGTGGCATGAAGGTAGGCGACCCGGCGGCCGATTTGGCGATAGCGGTGTGCCTAGCCTCCAGTCTGCGCAACACTCGCATTAACAGACAACTTGCCGTGGTCGGTGAGGTGGGGTTGACGGGTGAGGTGCGCGGTGTCAGTCGCATTGAGACGCGGGCGGCAGAGGTTGCTAAGCTAGGTTTCAAGCATTTCATCGTTCCGTCGCGTCACAGCAAAGAGTTAAATGCGCTTGGCGGGGCAATGACCTTGTATCCCGTAGACAACCTAGGGGAGGCCTTGCAGGTAGCGTGGAATCTTTAAGGGGGGTGGTGTTCTTGTCAGATAACGAAAAACTACTCAGCGCCTTGCGCATCTTAGCGCCGGGGACCATGCTCAGAGAAGGCTTAGACAATGTCCTGCGAGCCAAGACGGGCGCACTCATGGTGATTGGCGATTCGCCCCAGGTGATGTCCATTGTCGACGGGGGCTTTGCTCTCGATTGCGAATTCTCCCCCACCTCACTCTATGAGTTGGCCAAAATGGATGGTGCCATTATCTTAAATAAAGATGCCAAGCGTATTCTTTACGCCAATGCTGAACTCGTGCCCGATGCCACCATACCGTCCTCCGAAACAGGCATCAGGCACCGCACCGCTGAGCGCACCGCCAAACAGACAGGCGAAGTGGTGGTGGCTATCTCGCAGCGCCGTTCCATTATTACCCTCTACCGCGGGTCGATTAAGTACATATTGCGCGATTTTGCCGAACTGACCGCCAAGGCTAACCAGGCCATCAGCGCTCTCGAGAAGTACAAGAGCAGCCTCGACAAAATTCTCGCGGAGCTTTCCTTGCAGGAGTTTCGCGACACTGCGACCGTCTACGATGTTGCCACCGCCGTGCATCGTGCCGAGACCGCGCTCCGCGGTGCCAATGAGGTGCGGCGGTACTTGGTGGAGATGGGCGCGGAGGGTCGGCTGATTCGCATGCAGCTCATTGAGCTTTCCCGCGACGTCGATGAGGAGACCAACCTCTTAATTCGCGATTACCTGCCGCCCGGCGAACCGCGCAGTGTCCAAGAAATTCGCAATCAGCTAAGTGCCCTTAGCGTCGATGAGTTGCTTAACCCCCTTTCCATTTGTCGCGTGCTTGGCCATGGGGCTAGCTTAAACGCCCTAGACCAAAATATAGCCCCGTCCGGTTACCGCCTGCTCAGTAAGTTGCAGCGCCTGCCGGAGGGCATCATCGACAACCTCATCGCCGCTTTCGGAGACTTTGGGGGCATTCTCGCGGCAACGCTGGAGGAGCTTGATGAAGTCGAGGGCATCGGTGAAATTCGAGCCAGAGCAATCAAGAATGGTTTAGAAAGGCTACGCGAGCAAGTCGTGAGTCAACGGCGTTAGGAGTTGGCATGATGTTATTATGGCAAGAAGGGCGTTCATATTTGGCAATACTAGCGGCGGTGGCAGTAGGGGCGTACTTGTTATACCCCCCGCTGCTGATACTACCTTTTTTGGGGGTAGGTTTTTTAGCATACTTTTTTCGCGATCCCGAGCGTGCCCACCCGGAAGAGAAACAGGGCGAGGTTACTTTCCTGTCGCCGGCCGATGGCAAGGTCATGGTCGTGGCCGAGGTAAATGAACCATATTTTTTTGCCGGTCCTGCTAGGCTCATCACCATTTTTTTGAGCCCCCTCGATGTGCATGTCAATCGAGCCCCCATCGCGGGGGAGGTAGTCGAGGTGCGACATAAAAAGGGTTTGTTCCGCCCGGCGTTCTTGGTTGATGCCCCCTCAGTTAATGAACGAAATTATGTGGCGATACGGGGTGAATCTACCCAGTGCCTCCTGGTGCAGATTGTCGGGGTGGTGGCCCGGCGCGTGGTATGCTGGGTAAAAAAGGGAGATAAACTAGAGAGAGGCGCTAAGTTTGGGGTCATGAAGTTTGGCTCCTCGATGCAAGTCTTCATGCCTTTGGCCGCCACCTGCACCGTGCGTGCGGGGGAGCGAGTAGTGGGCGGAGAAACCGTCATAGGAGTGATCACTCGTGCCGAGCTGGGTTAGGCGTTTCTTGCCCTCGGCCTTCACCTTGGGCAATTTGTACCTGGGAATCTTGGCCATAGTGCTCGTCGTTTCCGGCGAGCACTGGCGTTATGCGTCGTTCGTCATTATAGTAGGCATGTTTTTCGACGGCCTTGATGGGCGCTTGGCGCGGATGCTTGATGTTTCCAGTAGTTTCGGCAAGGAGCTGGACTCTTTGGCCGATGTCATCACCTTTGGGGTGGCGCCGGCGGTGCTGCTCATATATTTGCGGCCCGAGTCTGCGCTGTACCATGTGGCGGCAGTGGTCTTTGCCTTTTGCGGAGCTATTCGCCTAGCGCGCTTTAACACTCAGCTTTCCCTCCTCAAGGGACACTTCACCGGTCTGCCCATACCGGCGGCCGGGGGTCTGGCAGCTACGGCCACGCTCTACTTTTACCAAGTGCCGTGGGGGTTACTGCCGGCTGTTTATTTTGGCCTCGCGGCGCTCATGGTCAGTCGAGTACCCTACCCAGATTTCAAGGGGGTCAGGCTACCACAGAGCCAGGTAGTCCTCGCCCTAACTATTGTGGGCACCGTCATCGTCCTGTGGTTCGCCCGGAGTTTCGTCTTCGTACCTCTGGTACTCTACGCTTTGTTCGGATTGGGCTGGCATCGGGCCTTGTGGCGCCGTCTGCCTGTTGCTTGGAAGATTCGCTACGAAAAGCAAAAAGCCGCCCGCCTTAAGCGGAGGCTGGAGAAAAGGGCGCGCCGGGTAAAATAAAAAGGCTACCCGAGCCGGGTAGCCGGTAGGGAACTCTTTTATCCTAATTTGAAGTAGCCAAGAGCAGAGGCGCGATTATTTTCTTTTTGGATTACATCTTGTATTTGTAGGCCGAGGAGCTCGCACATGGCGGTGATATAAAAGAGGTTGTTGCCAATCTCTACCTCGACGATATCGCGGCAATGATCGCAGAGCGCTCCTTGAATATGGCTAGAGGCACTCTCCTTGAAGTCGGATAGGAGCATGCTCTCGGGGATGGGTTGTTTTTCGACGCAAATTCTAATGCACCCGCAGCTGGTCGCCGCCTTAGCCACGGCTCGGTTGACCCTCGCTGAGGATTCTTGGCACTTGGTCAGGGTATCGAGAATGCTGCTGTGCCGGACTAGGTTATTGCTAACCGTTTGCTGAAAAGTGGTGCAGAAATCTTCCAAGGCTATCACCTCTTCATCATCGTCATTAGTTAGATTATCCTACACGTGACGGGAGATGTCAAACTGACAATGGTTCGATGCTTCCCAGTGAAGGTGAGTCTCGCAAAAAATATTTGACATGTCGCGAACCTTGTGCTATGATTCAGATTTATTTGACTTGCACAGGATGATATGGTATAGTCAGTGGTGGGGGTGATGCTGTGTTCTCCATTGGCGATCGGGTGGTATACCCCATGCATGGGGCTGGGGTCATCGAGTCTTATGAAGAGCGGGAAATTCTAGGGAAGTGCCAGCGGTACTTTGTCATGCGCCTGCCGCTCGGAGAAATGAAGGTCTACATCCCTGAGAGTAATGTCGACAATATGGGGCTTAGGCAGATTGTCCCCACGAGCGATGTGGCCAAAGTCATAGCGGTGTTGCGCATGAAACACCCCGATGAAGAGGGCAACTGGAATCGCCGCTATCGGGCCAACCTCGACAAGTTGCGCACAGGCTGCATCATGGAGGTCGCCCAGGTGGTGAGCAACCTCATGGCCAGAGAGAGGCAAAAAGGTCTCTCGACAGGGGAGAAACGCATGTTAGACACCGCCCGGCAGATTCTCATCAGCGAATTAATTTTAGTAGAAAACACCAGCGAGGCTTTAGTGCAGGAATTGATTGCGAGAGAATGCTGCTAGGGCGTCACAGACGCCTTTTTTTATGTCATAATATAGGGGGGGGATGATTTTGGGGAAGAAAATTGCTCGTGTTGCCCTGAGCATGCTGGGCACAGTCCTTGCTTTGAGCCTGATGTCGTCGGTGATACCATTTGTCGAGAATGTCATGGCAATGAACCTGAGCCTGCTCATGGAGGTAGGGCTATATGTCGTCGGAGCTTTTGTAGGTGGACTTATATTCTTTTTGTTATCTCCGATTATGACAAAAATTAGCCTAGCGGTAGCAGAATATGCCGAGAGCTATTTTCATCGCCTACCGGTGCAAGATATCGTCATTGGGGCGCTCGGCTTAGTGATGGGGCTGGTCATCGCTAACCTGCTCACCGGACTTTTGAGCTTGGTGCCGATTGTCGGGGAGTACCTTAAGGTGCTCTCCTACCTCGTGCTCGGCTATATCGGTCTGGTCATCGCCGTGAAGAAGAGCGATGAAGTTGTGGGGCTGCTTAGTGTCGGCAAGGGCGGGCCGCGCAGTACGATGAAGGGCAAGCAAACATACAAACTCCTTGATACCAGCGCTATCATCGACGGGCGCATTCTTGATATCAGCCGCACCGGCTTCCTCGAGGGGGTGTTGGTAGTGCCCTCTTTTGTGCTGGAAGAGCTTCGGCATGTAGCCGATAGCGCCGATGTTCTGCGCCGCAATCGCGGCCGACGTGGTCTGGATGTTCTACATAATATTCAAAAAGAGAGCGCCCTGCGGGTTGAGATTATGAACCGCGACTTTGATGATGTGGCCGAGGTCGACAGCAAGCTGGTTCGTCTCGCCCAACAGCTAGGCGCCAAGATAATCACTACCGACTATAATCTCAATAAGGTCTGCGAAGTGCAGGGGGTGCCGGTTCTCAATATCAATGACCTAGCCAATGCCGTCAAGCCCATGGTCTTGCCGGGCGAAGAGATGTCGGTTCAGGTCATGCGCGAGGGCAAGGAGCTTGGGCAGGGCGTGGCCTACCTTGACGATGGCACGATGATTGTCATCGAACAGGGCCGCCGCCACATTGGGGAGCTAGTGGCCGTTATTGTCACCTCCGCCCTGCAAACCTCAGCTGGGCGCATGATTTTTGCGCGCCTCAAGTAAAACATGTCGAACATCTGTGTGCTCATTACCGCGGCTGGTAACAGCGCCCGCATGCCGCACGGCCAAGATAAACTAGCCCTCAGGCTGGCGGGTAAGACCGTCCTCGCTCGTACCGTGGAGGCCTTTGTGCAAGCCGGCCTCCCTGATATTTTTATCGTGGGCAAAGAAAAAGCGGAGGCGTATACTAAGGCGCTGGTTCCTCGGCACCCCTTTGTCTTTGTAGCGGGTGGCAAGACCAGGCAGGAGTCAGTCTATAGCGGACTCCGGGCCATCCCCAGTGCCTTTCAGTACGTGCTCATTCATGATGGCGCCCGTCCCTTTGTCAGCGGCGAACTCATTACGAGCGTCGTCGTCAAGATGAGGGAATGCGGGGCGGCGGTGCCGGGCATGCCGCTCGTGGACACGGTGGCCATAGCCAAGGAAAGCGTAGTTGATGTGCTCCTCCCGCGGGAGAAGCTTGTCGCCCTGCAAACGCCACAGGGCTTCTTGTTGCCTCTCATCCGCGCCGCTCACGATTATGCCAAGGAACATAACTTAGAGGCCACTGATGATAGCTCCCTAGTAGTGGCCATAAACGGGGAGGTGGCCTTGGTGCCGGGAAGTCGCGAAAACGTGAAGATAACGACTTACGAGGATTATGCACGAGCCTGCCTTCCGGTCGGCAGCACGAGGGTCGGATTTGGCATGGACACCCATCGGTTGGTCAGCGACCGAAAGCTGGTGCTGGGCGGGGTGCTGATACCAAACGATGTCGGGTTGCTTGGTCACTCTGACGCCGATGTGGTTGTGCACGCGGTGATGGATGCTTTGCTTGGTGCCGTCGGGCTGGGCGACATTGGCGAACACTTTCCCGACACTCTGGAGCAGTTTCGTGGTGCCGTGAGCCTTGACCTCTTGCTGCAGGTGGTTGAGCTTTTAGCGGGGCACAACGCGCACCCTACGCACATCGACATCACGCTCCTTCTAGAAAAGCCCAAAATCGCGAGCTACAAGGCCGAGATGCGGGCGAATTTAGCAGGTGTCCTTGGTATTTCCGAGGAGAGGGTCAACATCAAGGCCACCACCAACGAGGGCCTCGGCTATGTTGGCGCCGGGGAAGGTGCCACTTGCTACGCTGTGGCTACGGTTACTTGCGCTCGGTAGGTGGTACTAATATAATTAGTGTATTTCAGAAGGCAGGTGAGGACCATGGACTTGGTGATTTACAATTCATTGACCCGACAGAAGGAGGCCTTTGTGCCGCGCGTTCCGGGGAAGGTAAGCATGTACTTGTGCGGCCCAACCGTATATAACCGCTTTCATATCGGCAATGCCCGCGCCTTTGTGGTGGGGGACAGCATGCGGAGAATTCTCGAATACCTTGGCTACGAAGTTCAGTACGTGCAGAATTTCACTGATGTGGAAGATAAAATTATTAAGCGAGCCAAAGCACTGGGTATCACGGAAAGCGGCTTAGCAGAGCAAGAAATCGCCAACTACTTTGCCGATGCCAAGAGACTTGGCATTAGACCTGCTGATGTCCACCCGCGGGTTACAGAACACATCAAGGACATTACAGAGTATATCGAATTACTCATCGCCGGGGGCTATGCCTATGAGGCCCAGGGTGATGTCTATTTCGCCGTCGAAAAGTACGCAGAATACGGTAAGTTGAGCAACCAAAAACTCGACGAACTCGTCGTTGGCAGCCGGGTTGAGCCGGGTGACGCCAAGCGTTTTGCGGCTGATTTTGCCCTTTGGAAGGGCGCGAAGCCCTCCGAGCCATCTTGGGAAAGCCCCTGGGGACGAGGTCGCCCGGGCTGGCATATTGAGTGTTCGGCGATGGTGCGGAGCATCCTGGGGGGGCACATTGACATTCATGCCGGCGGCATGGACTTACTCTTCCCCCATCACGAAAACGAGCGAGCGCAAGGCGAAGCCCTCTGCGAGGGTGAGCCTTATGTGAAGTACTGGCTACACATAGCCTTCTTAGTGATCAACAATGCCAAAATGTCAAAGTCGGCGGGCAATTTTTACACCGCGGCGGAGCTGCTCGAAAAGTATGACGGTAAGGTGCTGCGGTTTTTCTTGCAGAGTGCCCATTATCGCAGTCCTCTCAGTTTTGATATGGGGTTACTGGATAGTGCGGCCAGCGGACTGGGCCGCCTAGAGAATGCGGTACTGGCGCTCTGGCAGGCCAAGGAATTTATTCCTAAGGCCCAAGCGGTGTTGACACTAGATTTTGCGGGGTACGAAGATAAATTTAGAGCGGCCTTGGCGGATGATTTTAACACCGCTGAAGCTTGGGCCGTGCTCTTTGACCTGGTCAAGGAGGTTAATATTGCGCTGGCGCGGCAAACTCTCGGGGGCAGAGACGCAGCGGAGGCCGAGGCCTTTTTACTGCGTTTGGGCCATGTGCTCGGAGTAGATCTCGCTTCGGCCACCTTCCTTGAGCAGCATATTGACGAACTTATCGCCAAACGGCAATCAGCACGGGCGAACAAAGACTACCAAGCGGCCGATAGACACCGGGCCGAGCTCTTAAATATGGGCATCATCTTAGAGGACACCCCGCAGGGTGTGAGGTGGAAGAAGCAGTGAAACTTAAAGACATAGAAGCGTTTTCGCCGTCAGCTTGGGCTTATATCGGCGATGCCTACTATGAGTTAGCGATGCGCCTATTTTCCTTGCAGGAAGGCCCGCGAAGAATGAGTCAGATGCACGAAGAAACGGCGCACTTTGTGCGGGCTTCCTTTCAGGCCAAGGGCGAACATGCCTTAGAAGCCATGCTTAGTGCTGAGGAGCAAGACATTTACCGGCGTGGCCGTAACCAAAAGAGCGGCCAGGTGCCAAAGAGCGCCTCGGTGACTGAGTACCGCCGCAGCACAGGTCTAGAGAGCCTCATTGGCTACCTTTACTTGACGGGTAGGGAGGACAGGGCCTTGGAATTGCTCGTAGTGATGCGTGGCCTGAAGGAGGCTTAACATGAAGGTAACCCTACTCGAACACACGCCCTCACCGGATGACCTGGTGGCCCAAGCGGCGCGCCTGTGTTACTCGGCCTTAGACATCGCGAGCCTTAGGGAAAGACTAGAGGGTGAAAAGGCGCGGGAGCTGGTACTAAAGCTCTTGTCTTTGCATCATGATTCGCCGCTAGAGCATGTTAGCTTTACCTTTGGGATAGAAGGGGTGAGTCGCGCCCTTTCTCACCAGTTAGTGCGTCATCGCCTCGCCTCTTATTCGCAGCAGTCCCAGCGCTATGTAAAGAGCAAAGATTTTGATTTTGTCACTCCGCCCAGCATCGCCATGAACCCTAATCTGGCTGCTGTCTACCGGGAGGCCATGGCCCAGATGCGCCAAGCCTATGCTTTGCTCTTGACGACTGTCCCCGCGGAAGACGCGCGCTATGTCTTGCCTAATGCCTGTGCGACCAAACTGGTCGCTACCTTTAATGCGCGCAGCCTGTATAATTTCTTTAATCTGCGCTGCTGTAATCGTGCCCAGTGGGAAATTCGCGCTTTAGCTTGGGCGATGCTCGAACTGGTCGAGGAAAAAGCCCCGGCGGTGTTCAGTGCGGCTGGCCCGGATTGTTTCAGTGAAAGAGGATGTGGCGAGGGCTTGATGAGCTGTCAGGCCCCGCCCGAAAGAAAGGTGACCAAATAATGGAGCAAGTAGAAGGACGCAATCCGGTGCTTGAGGCGCTCAAGGCCGGCAAGGAAGTCGACAAGATTTTCTTGCAGAAGGGTGCCATCGGCAGTGTGCGGCAGATCATAGAGTTAGCGAAAAACAAGGGAGCTGTGGTGGTCGAAGCAGAAAAAGCCCTGCTCGATAAAATGAGCGAGGGGAGACCGCACCAAGGCGTCATCGCCCGCCTGGCGATCGAGGAATATGCCGATTTTGATTCCCTAGTGGAGAAAGCTAAGGCGAGCGAACATCCGCTCCTCATCATCCTCGACCATCTCGAAGACCCGCATAATTTCGGGGCCATCTTGCGGACCGCGCTCGCCGCCGGCGCGCAGGGGGTTATTATCCCCAAAAGGCGCAGTGTGGCCTTGACCCCGGCTGTCGCCAAGGCTTCGGCTGGAGCCACGGCGCACTTGCCGGTAGCGCGGGTGGCCAATCTCGCGCAACATGTGGAGCTCCTCAAGGAGCAGGGGTTCTGGGTGGTGGGAGCCGAAGAGAGCGGCAAGGTTATCTATGAAACCAAGCAAAGGGGTCCTCTCGCGGTCATTTTTGGCAATGAAGGGGAAGGTTTGTCCCGCTTGCTGAAGGAGCGCTGCGATGAATTAGTCAGTGTTCCCATGCTCGGCCCAGTCAGCTCCCTGAACGTGGCCGTTTCCTGTGGCGTGGTACTCTTTGAGATGGTGAGGCAGCGGCGTGCCTAGGAATAGTGCGTTGACCAAGAGCTAGCACATCATATATAATGGGTCATGGACAACTAAGTAGTACCCCGAAATGGAGGCGATGCCTAGTGGAATGTTCCGCGGGCGATGCTGTGCACCTCGAATTTATGTCCGAAGATGATATCGTCGAAAACGCTAAACAGGGGAGCACCTATGCCCTAGAATACTTGATGAACAAGTATCGGGCCTTTGTGCGCGCTAAAGCAAAGTCGTACTTCTTAGTCGGGGCCGACCGAGATGACATCACCCAAGAAGGGATGATTGGTCTTTACAAGGCCATTCGCGACTTCAAGCCGGACAAGCTTTCGTCGTTTAGGGCTTTCGCCGAGCTGTGCATCACTCGCCAGATTATTACGGCCATTAAAACGGCCACCAGGCAGAAGCATATACCGTTAAATTCCTACGTGTCGCTCAATAAACCTATTTACGACGAAGAATCTGACCGCACCTTGCTTGATGTCTTGTCGGGCAGTAAGATTACCGATCCTGAGGAGTTGATGATTCATCAGGAAGAGTTTCGTGACATCGAGTGCCGCATGGGCGAGTTGCTGAGTGGGCTGGAGTGCCAAGTGCTGCGATTCTATCTTGACGGCAAATCTTACCAAGAAATCGCCGAGGATCTCGATAGACATGTTAAATCGATAGACAATGCCCTGCAGCGAGTGAAGCGGAAAGTAGAGCGTTACCTGGTAGAGCGGGGTTAAGATGTATTTTTTACTTGACGCGAGGGCTATTCTGAAGTACAATTAAGTTCGTTGTCGTACATGTGGAGAGGTACCCGAGCTGGCCAAAGGGGGCAGACTGTAAATCTGCTGGCATTGCCTTCACTGGTTCGAATCCAGTCCTCTCCACCATTTAACTCTTCCGCGGGTGTAGCTCAATGGTAGAGCTCCAGCCTTCCAAGCTGGTTGTGTGGGTTCGATCCCCATCACCCGCTCCATAGTGGATATTGCGGGGTGGAGCAGTCTGGTTAGCTCGTCGGGCTCATAACCCGGAGGTCGCAGGTTCGAATCCTGTCCCCGCTACCAAATTATTTTTCGTCCTTGTAAAGGCGCCTTGGCACCAAAATTTCATACTGCGGGGTGGAGCAGCTTGGTTAGCTCGTCGGGCTCATAACCCGGAGGTCGCAGGTTCGAATCCTGCCCCCGCTACCACTGCTGACGTAGCTCAGTCGGTAGAGCACATCCTTGGTAAGGATGAGGTCACCGGTTCAATCCCGGTCGTCAGCTCCACAAAATTTAGCCCCAGAGAATATCTGGGGTTTTGTTTTGCGTTTTTTCACGCATGGCGAAAAATGCGGCAATGTCCGGGGGGAGGGGGGGGAGTC
>QLUC01000042.1 GCA_018725275.1 Bacillota bacterium
ACCACTATTTTATGTGGAGCAGGCAGGTTCTAGCACCGCACCCAGGGTGGTAGGCAGGACTTTGCTGAGCGGTGACGAATATTGTGGAAGGCTCACTGAAGGCTATATTAGAGGAAGGATGGTGGCCATTGAAAAAGAGAGTGGCCTGGTTGTTGTCATTCGCGCTATTATTCGTTATTCCTACTGTTCTGCTACCCAGGGTTCTCTTAGGGCGCGAGGGCAAAGCAACCCCCTTGCTGGTGGCCATCGGTGGGGAGCCTATTTCGCTCGATCCCTTTAATGTCGTCGACCATCTTTCTCCGGTTATCCAGCAAAACATCTTTGAGGGGCTACTGACCTTGGGGGACAACAACCAGGTGCGGCCGCAGTTGGCGCGAGAGTATAGCCTCAGCCCCGACGGGCGAGCAATCACCTTCCTATTGCGGGAGGGGGTCGAATTTCATGACGGAACAAGCTTTGATGCGGCAGCGGTCAAGGCCAATTTTGATTTCTTGCTCGACCCCCAAAACGAGATGGCGCGCCGTGACTTATTTGACTTTGTGACCGACATAGTCATCAATTCGCGTTACTCCATCACCTTTAAGGTAGACCGGCCGCATTATGCCCTGGCCTACTTTTTTGCGCATCCCCAAGCCAGTCTTAAATCCGCTCGCGAGCTAGAAAAGCGCCTGCAAGACAGGACCTACAATCTCACCCATACCGCAGTGGGCACCGGGCCATTTAAGCTGCGGCAATGGTATGGTGGCCGGCGCCTTGAGCTGGTCGCCAACGAAGATTATTGGAACAAAGAAGCTATGCCACGCGTGTCTGGGATAACATTCCTTTTTTTGCATGAAGCAACGGAGCGCGTTGCCATGCTAAAAAAAGGTGAAGTTGAGATTATTTATGATCTCACCTCCTTAGAGGGAGAAGAGTTAGAGGGCGAGCAAAGCCTAAAGCTGCTGACTATGCCGAGGCAGGGGCTGTACTACATAGGTTTAGATCTCCAACTACCGCACTTTCGCGACGTGCGCGTGCGCCAAGCGATGAACTATGTGCTGGATAGAGAACGCCTGCTGCGCGCCTTAGCCATCGCCGGGCGCCCCGCGACAGGCCCCCTGTCGCCGACAGTGTTTGGGCACCATAGTCTCGCCCCGCGGGATTTCGACCTCGCTCGGGCGCGGGAGCTCATGCTAGCCGCCGGGCAGGCGGGTGGTTTTGCCGTCACCTTGCACACTAGGGATAGTTACATCTACCGCGTCACCGCCCTAGAAGTGGCCCGTCAGCTGGCGGCCATCAACATAAAAGTCGAAGTGGTTACCCATAGTGCCGGCGACCTCTTTACGCTGCTTGATTCTGAAAGCCCGGTGGATATGTGGGTGGGGTACTCTGTGCCCCATACCGGGGAAGCAGACGCACAGTTGCGGGCAGACTTTGCACCCTTCCGGCCGCTCCTCGACCAAGCGCGATCCATGACTGAACTTTCTCGGGCCCTCGATGCATACCGGCAGGTGCAACAGACAATCTATAATGATGCCCACTGGCTCTTCCTCTTCTATCCCACCATCCGGGCGGCAGCACATAACAATGTCCGTGGGCTGCACAGTCATCCTTCGGGAGTGTTCATGCTGCGCGGAGCCTACCGTGAGGCGGACAAGAGGTAGTGGAGGGTAATAATCGGTGAAGGACTGAAAAAAATGGCAAATTACGACCCCTCTCAAGGTGCCGCTTGGCATCTCGAAAACACCTATGCGAGCCTGCCGACCACCTTTTATGCTAACGTCAAGCCAACCCGGGTACGCGCCCCTAAAGTGGTCGTGAAAAACAGTGCTTTAGGTGCCAGCCTGGGGCTAGACATGAACGACTTAGAGGGCGATCGGGGTGCGGCTACTTTCGCCGGCAATCTTCTGCCGGAAGGCGCCAAGCCCCTGGCCCAGGCGTATGCCGGGCATCAGTTCGGTCACTTCACGATGCTCGGGGATGGCCGAGCTGTGCTCCTAGGCGAGCAAGTGACGCCTTTGGGGTGCCGACTAGATATTCAGCTAAAAGGAGCGGGGCGAACTCCCTATTCCCGTGGGGGCGACGGCCGGGCTACTCTGGGACCGATGCTGAGGGAGTATCTTATCAGCGAAGCCATGCATGCCCTAGGCATCCCCACCAGCCGTAGCTTAGCGGTGGTCACCACCGGGGAAACGGTCATGCGCGATACGCCTTTGCCGGGGGCCATCCTCACCCGAGTCGCGGCCAGCCATATCCGCGTTGGCACTTTTCAGTATGCCGCTCACTACTGTTCCCCCGCAGAACTAAAGAACCTGGCAGATTACACCATCAGGCGTCATTTTCCAGATATTGAGCAGACGGAGGGCCGCTATCTCTTTTTCCTGCAAGCGGTCACTAAGCGCCAGGCCGAGCTTATTGCCAAGTGGCAGTTAGTTGGCTTTGTCCACGGGGTCATGAACACGGACAATATGGCAGTTAGCGGCGAGACCATAGATTACGGCCCTTGCGCCTTTATGGACAACTATGATCCCGCCACGGTCTTTAGTTCCATTGACCACAGCGGGCGCTATGCCTATGGTCATCAGCCGCGCGTAGCCGCATGGAACCTCGCCCGCCTAGCAGAAGCTTTCCTGCCTCTCTTGCCCCAGGGTGAAGACACGGCGGTGGGGATTGCGAACGACGTTATAGGTCATTTTCCCGTCCTGTACAAGCAGGCGTGGCTCTCTGGCATGCGCGGGAAGCTCGGCATTTTTAATGAGGAAGAGGCCGACCTGTCCCTAGCAGAGGATTTGCTCCGCATGATGCAGGAACAAAGGGCTGACTATACGAATACCTTCTTGGCCTTGACTTTTGAGGAGAGGTCCGATATGGAGTTTTTTAGCAGCACTGGGTATGCGGCGTGGCAGGCCAGGTGGCAGTCGAGGCTACATCGGCAACCACAATCAGGACCGGAGATAAAGCAGTTGATGCAGGCGTGTAACCCGGTGCTCATCCCGCGCAATCATCGCGTCGAAGAGGCACTGCGGGAGGCCGTGACCCATCAGGACTACAGCTTGTTTGAAAATCTCCTGGCAGCTCTATCCGCGCCCTTTACAGCTGACCCAAAGTACAGCCATTATCGGGCGGCACCAAGCCCAACCTCTCTCCCCTACAAGACCTTTTGTGGCACATAAGAAAGAACCTCAGAGCGGGCCTTCCTTGGTCCCGCGCTGAGGTTCGCAGTCTAGCTTTAGGGTTGTTGCCCCTCTGTCAAGGCGAGAAATTCATCTAACTCGGATAGAGCTGCGTCGATCGCCGCCTGCCAGAACCCTTGCTCTCCTAGATCGACCCCGAGGTGGTGCATGGCCAAGTCCTCGACCTTCATGCTGCCCGTGTCGCGCAGTAGCGCGACATACTTGGGCGCAAAGGAGAGACCTTCCTTGGTGGCCTGCGCATATACCCCCGTGGCAAAGAGGTAGCCAAAGGTATAGGGGAAGTTGTAAAAGGGCACCCCGGTGTTGTAGAAGTGCAGCTTAGACGCCCAAAAATGCGGATGGTACTCGTCAAGGCTGTTGGCGAAGGCTTCTTTCTGGGCCTCGACCATGAGTTCGTTCAGGCGGGCCTTGCTTACCGGGCCCTTGCTGCGTTCGGCGTAGAAGCGTGTCTCGAATAAGAAGCGGCAGGCAATGTTCATCAGCAAGGTGACCGCCCGCTGCAGCTTATCCTCGATGAGCAGGACCTTCTCTTTTTGGCTCTTGGCCTGAGATACGGCAGCATCGGCCACGATTACCTCGGCAAAAGTGGAGGCTGTCTCGGCGACGTTCATGGCGTACTGCTGGGCCATGGGGGGCAGGTCGTTCATTACCGATTGGTGGAAAGCATGCCCGAGTTCATGGGCGAGAGTGGCGACATTGTTCATGGTGCCCGAGAACGTCATGAAGACACGCGACTCCTGCTTTTCGGGGAAGGTAGTGCAAAAAGCGCCGGGACGCTTCCCTGGTCGGTCCTCGGCCTCTACCCAACGCTTGGCAAAGCAGGCCGCAGTGAAATCTGCCATGGGCGGGTCGATGCGGCGGAACTGCTCGATGATAAAGGTAGCCGCTTGGTCAAAAGACATCTTCCCGTCCCCCTCGGCGCTGGGGGCCGTGACATCGTGCCAGCTGAGCAGTCCGGTGCCGAGGAGCTCTTTCTTGCGCTCTAAATATTTGACGAGTCGCGCCTTATTTTGGTCGATGGCCGACCACATGGCCGCGAGGGTTTTCGGTTCCATGCGGTTGTAGTCTAGCGGCTCATAGAGCACGTCGTCCCACTTACGGTGGCGATAGAGGCTAAGCCGGTAACCCGCCAAGTTGTTTAAGGCCAGCGCGCAGAAATCTGCCTCCTTCGCCCAAGCCTCTTCCCAGCGCGCGAAGACATGGCTGCGGAAGGCGCGGTCGGGGCTAGACATCATGTTGGCCGCTTGGCCGGGTGAAACATAGGCAGTCCTGCCGTCCTGCAAAATGGGAATCGTCATGCGGCCGACCACGGTGTCGTAGAGGCTTGACCAGCCGTGGTAACCATCTACCGATAGGTCGTTGACTAGGGTCTCTTGGGCGGTGGGCATTTTTTCTTTGGCGCGCCGGCGGCGCTCCTCTAAGTTAAATTGCAGAGCCTTGAGGTGCGGTGTGCTAAGCAACAGCGCCCACTCCTCGTCGCCTAAGTCGATGAGGTTTTGGTCAAGTTGGGTGAGGACGGAGGCGAAGCCTGCGCCGATGGCCCTGACCCTCCCCCCGAGCAGTTTCGCTTGCTCATCTTTGACATTTTGGGCGGTCAGGCAGCCGACAAAGGCGCCGGCATGGCGCATCCGGCTGGCGATCTTTTGAACTTCGGTTAGTAAAGCAGCACACTCGGTTACTCCGGCATTGGCCGGGTCAGAAACTTTGGTGAGTAACGTCCGTACATCCACTTGGAGGTTCTCGATGTAGGACGCGTAGGTTGTGGACTCACTGCCTCCGGCGAATATGGAGTCAAGATCCCAGTTTTGTTCGTAAACCATGTTTCCCCTCCTTATCTTCTTGGTCAGTCTTCCCTGTAATTGTACTTGAGGCCTCGGGTTGTGTAAACCTCGCCGTGGAAAGAGTTGATGGTCGTGGTAGCGTTAGTCTTCAATGCTCTATTGGCCCTCGGTAGCGCCGGCGTGGCCGGCATGCTGATGCTTTTTTCCTTTCGCCGGCATGCGGGGCTCACCAGAGCTTTTGTGTTCGCTTTCTTCGCGGCCTTGGTCGCTTATGGCAGTCCGGCTGGGAATGGTGTTGCCGTCTTTCCCCACTTCATCTACTATGTCGCCGCCTACTTTGGCGGTTGGTCTGCGCTGGTCTTGGCCGTCCTCTGCGGGCAAGGCGTGGCTACCTTCCTTGGTAACCCTGTGGTGGGGTTAGGCGTTGCCGCACTTAGCGCAGGTTTATGGGGTTTAACTAACCATAGCACTCGAGTCCCAGCAAGGTGGCAGGAAGCCTTAGTCCGGCTCTGGCCGGCCCTCCTTTTCTTCGCGGCCCCGTCGCCGCATACTCTCCCCGAGCGGTTTTTGTCCGCTTTGGGCATGGCCATCTCGGTCGGAATGTGTTGGTATTTTTCCTCCCGTGGCCACCGCATCTTGGGTATGTGGCGATTTCTCGACAGCGCGGGCTATGTCCTGCTCATCGACGAGGGAAACTCCATCATTTTCGAGAGCAGCTCCTTGGCTCATAATGAAACACTCGCCAAGTGCCTGCGCTACGCTTTAATCAAGGAGAGAACTTTGGGGTTAGGGAATGACGGCTTTGGAGAGAAAGAGGTATATTTTAAAGAGGGTGGCGCCGAGCATTTCTTTTTGCTGAAACTATCAAGCACCACTTTGCCGATGGGCGAGCACGGCTATGTGGCAGTGTTTCAGAACATTACCACAGTAAAGTCCATGCAAAAACAGACACGGCAGTTCTTCAACCTGTCCCTGCATGGCTATGCCGTGCTCAGTTGCGAGGGAGAAATTTTACAAGTTAACCGCGCGCTCGCGCAATTACTGGGCAGTGAACCCAAAGCGATACTTGGTAAAAATTTTCAAGAAATTGTCGCGCCCCCAGAGATTGAGGAACTCTTGCTCATTTGGCGAACCCTAAAAGCTGGGTCCATTCGGCTGCAACATGGGAGGTGCACTCTCTTGACCGCCGACCAAGAAGAAATTTTCGTTTCCTGGTCGGGGAAATATATCCCGGGCGCGCGGGAAGTGCATGTGGTGGTGCAGGACATCGGGGCAGAGGTTCGGCGGCAGGTGCTCTGGCGACACCAAATTAATGAGCAGAAGAAGCAAGTGCAGCTGCTTGGGCTTGTACAGGAAAGCATCTTGGTGTATGACGACGAGCAAAGGTTGGTCTATGGCAATGCGGCAGCGGCGCGCCTGTATGGGATTGATGTGGCTAATATTCGCGGCGTCAATGTCGATACGCTCCTTTTGACGGACTACCCCAGGCCGCAGAGTGAAATCAAGGACGAGCTTTATAATTCAGGTACATGGGAGGGCACCATTACTCGGGTAACACCAGAGGGTGCCAGGCTCACCCTCGAAGTGCGTCTATCGCTTAGCCGCCTCGGCTACGGTTTTCCGGTTGAGGTCATCGAACTCAGTACGGATGTTACGGCCACTATGAATGCTTCGCGTCAGCAGAGACTCCTCGCGGCCGTTGTTGAGAGCACCGATGACGCGGTGCTAAGTACCGCGAGCGATGGTGCCATTGAGACGTGGAACAAGGGGGCCAGCCGTCTGTTTGGCTATGCACGGCACGAAGTCCTCGGTAAGCGCTTGGCAGAAATAATTCGACCTGAAAAGCGACAGATGCTCGAAAGTGCCTTGCTGACCGCACTAGCTGGGAACATCACCGCAGACTGTCGAGACATAATACCGCACCAGACAGGCAAAGAAATCTATACTTCGGCAGTAATCGCGGGGCTGCGCAACGGCGATGGCCAGGCCAAGGGCATCTCCATTGTGGCGCGGGATGTGACAGCAGAACGACTGGTGGAGCGTGAGCTCCTTAAGATTGAAAAACTGAGGATTAGTGGGCAGGTGGCTGCCGGCATAGGGCATGAACTGCGTAATTCCTTGACTACGGTGCGGGGGTTCATGCAACTGTTCAGCACCTACCAGGAATTTGCGGCGGTAAAAACATCCTTAGCGATAGTGCTCGACGACCTTTCTTCCGCTCACAAAATCACCACGAACTTTTTAGCGCTGGCCAGTGGTAAAGACGAAGTCCAAGTGCGCGGATCACTGAACGCCATAGTCGAAAGAGCGGTCGCCCGCTTGGCTGCGGAAGGGCTATGGGGTCGACAGTCTTTCCGCCTCGAGTTAGGCCCGGTAGAGCCACTTTGGTTGTATGCCGGCGCTATTGAACATCTGGTCATTAATCTGGCCCGCAATGGGTTGCAGGCCATGGACGCGGGCGGCGTGCTCACCATCCGGACTATAACAACAGCCTCGGCTATCCTGCTGCAATGCAGCGACGTCGGCGAGGGCATTGCCGATAGTCTGGCCGACAAGGTGGGGACGCCCTTTTTTACCACTCGTGAAGGTAGTGCCGGTCTGGGTCTCACGGTGTGCGAGAGCATTGCCGCTTTGCATAGCGCAAAAATAGGCTTTGTTTCTGATTCTTGGGGGACCACTTTTACCGTCGCCTTCCCGCGGGAGCAAGCGAAGGAGGAGGAAGGGCGATGCGGCTGATGCTCCCCCTGGCGGTGAATTTGCTCATTGTGATCGGGGTTTCGGTGATTGGCTCAAGCTTAGTTTTGGCCTCGCAGCGCAAGTCTTCCGACTGGCTTTGGGGGCTGGTGTTTGGGGCTGGGACGGTGCTCAGCATGGCCGCTGCCGTCAGTACCTTTCAGGGTTGGGTGCTTGACTTTCGCAGCATCATCTTGGCCTTGGCCGGCTACACGGGTGGCCTGGTCACTGTTGCTCTGGTAACTCTCATCAGCGTAGCCTTTCGCTTGTGGCAGGGTGGCGAGGCGTCTTGGGTCGGGGTGTTGACCATCGTCGCGTACGCCGCCGGTGGACTATACTTTCGCTGGCAAAGAAAGACACTTCATCCACCGAGCACTCGCGCTTTGCTAGGTCTTGGTTTGTACTTAAGCCTGGCCAAATTACTGAGTATTTTCATAGCCGCGATATTTTTGCCTGGAGGCTGGGTGGTGCTGCGTTTCATTGATTTGTCCTCACTTCTGCTCACCCCCATCGGAGCACTGATTGTATTTAAATCATTTTTTGCCTTGCGTCGGCAGGTTACCCGCCTAGTGACCTTGGAGGCGGCCCTGGCGGCCCTACCCACTAGTTTGTTGGTTAGGGAAAACCCGCGTGAGTGGCTCTGCCTCAACCAAGAAGCCAGTGCCGACTTGTGGGTCGGCGAGGCAGTCTTGGAGTTAGAGGCCAGCCCCTGGGGCTTGGTAGGCGACAGGCAGGGCAACAGTATGACCTCGAGCGGTCAGGTGGAATATCATTGGCAGAGCATGGATTTCCATACCTCGCAGGGGAGGACAACCAAATTGCTCGCCCTTGATGATATTACGTCTGTCAAGTTGACCTCGCGCCAGTTAGATCACTTCTTTGAGCTGTCGCCTGATGCCATGCTCATTATAACGGCAAGCGGGGCCGTGGAGAGGGCTAACATAGTCTGGCAGGAGATGCTCGGGGCATGGCGGGTAGATAGGGTGCAGGCAACCCTTTGGGACCTGCTTGACCCAGAGGGGGCAGTTTTTGGACGGGATGATTTGGCCAAGCTTGGGGAGCGCGGTGGTCAGTATGCTTGCCTGATAGACATCAAGAAGCCCGGTCTCCCCAGCCGTTCTTTCTCGGCTTCTTTTGTGGCGCAAGCGGGAGAGAAAAGTATCTACGCCACGCTGCGGGACGTCACTCTTGCCAAGCAGGAAGAAGCCCAACTTTCGGTGCAGGCCAGAGAGTTGTTCGAACAGGCAGAGCTGCTCGAGGCTGTCCACGATGCCATTGTGGTCTATGATCCACAAGGCAAAATAGAGTACTGGAATCGGGGGGCAGAGCGCATCTATGGTTGGCAGAGACATGAGGTCCTGCGAGTTCGCCGGGGGACCATCTTTTCTCGCTCGGAAGAGGAAGACCAGCTTGTAGAGAGGGGTCTGTCTGAGGATGGTCATTGGCGCGGGGATTTAATCCGCCAGAGACGCGACGGAACTCCTATAGTGGTGGAGTGCGGCCGTGTAATCCATCGCGACGCCGCTCGGCAGGGGGCAGGCACCTTGGAAGTCAGCCGTGATGTTACTGTTCGCCGCGAGAATAGCTTGGCGGAAAGCAAGTTGGCCGCCCTCGTCGTGCAATCTAGCAATGCCATCGTCTCCACCACTCTCTCTGGGCAAATTCTCACCTGGAATAAGGCCGCCACCGAGATCTTGGGGTATCAGGAGGGTGAAATAAAGGGGAAATCATTTATAGATATTTTGGGCGGTGATACCGAGGAGTGGGCCGCTATATACTCCCAAGTTACAATCGGGCAACATGTCGGCGCAGTGAAAACGGAATTGTTGCACCGCAATGGCTCTTGTCTGCGGGCCCTAGTGACGATTTCTCCCCTGGCGGAGACCGACAAAAGCCTTGATGGCGTGGTCCTAATCATTCGCGACCGGAGTATAGCCGAAAATTTAGCTAAAGACTTTGCCCGTCTGGATCGGCTCAACCATGTCGCGCAACTCGCCCGGGGGATTGCTCATGAGCTGCGCAATCCCTTAACCACCGCGAGGGGTTTTTTGCAGATCTATGCCGCGCGTCCCGAGTTAGCTATGTATGGCGCTCGGTTTGAGCTCCTCCTGTCGGAGATGGACCGCATGAACGACCTGCTAAATGAGGTCGTGACTCTATCTGGCACAAGGCATGTGCAGTTAGAGAGTAGGCAGCTCAACAGCATTGTGGAAGCGGTGTGGCCAAGCCTGCAGGGGGAGGCTAAGACCGAAGAAAAGTCAGTTCTACTCGACTTAGGCGCTGTGCCGGACATATTCCTGAGCGAAAAAGAGCTGCGGGCCTTAGTGACCAACTTAGTTCGCAATGCGCTAGAGGCTTCACCGCCGGGGGGGACCGTGGCAGTGCGCACCATTGCCGTCGCCGAGGGCGTGGTATTGTCGGTAGAGGACAGTGGGACAGGAATCAGCAAAGAAAATAAGGAGCACATCGGGACACCGTTTTTCACTACCAAGAAGTACGGCACCGGCATGGGGCTCGCGATTTGCTATGCCGTAGCGAAAGAGCACCGGGCGACTATCAGTTTTTCGAGTGACAGCAGCGGGACGGTGTTTCGAGTTGTTTTTCCCTTGTCTAGTTCACATTGACTTCATATTGGTGACTTATAGTAGAGCTATCCATAAGGGAAAGGTGCGAATGCAATGCAACAAGGCATGCGGGGCAAAAGTAAATTGTGGCGGAATTTGGGTGTCACCATCGTCATCATCGGGCTCGTAGCGGTAGCCCTTGGTGTTTGGCAGCGGAGTAATGCCAGACAACAGGATGCGCTGGAGCAATACACGGTAGACAGGGGTACCTTGCAGCGCTTTGTCACCGGCGCGGGTCGCGTGGCGGCCATCAACCGAGAGACGCTGGTGGCCCAAAGTGGTGGGCAGGTTGGGACAGTCCAAGTCGCTGTCGGCACGGTGGTAGAGAAGGGCGATTTTATCATGCGTATGGCCGACGGGCGAGGGGTTATTGCTCCCAGGCAGGGCGAGGTGACCGCCCTCTTTGTGCGGGCCAATGAATGGGTCAACCCCGGCGCCAGATTGGCAGAAATTACTGACTTTGCGAGCCTAGAGGTCGTCGCCCAGGTGGACGAGCTGGATATCGCTAAGTTGAGCCTGGGGCAAGAAGTCACCGTCGACATTCTTGCCTTGCAGGGCGAAAACGTCACCGGGCAAATTACCTTTCTGGGACGCGAAGGAGTGGTCACCGGGGGTGTCACCACCTTTGCGGTGAGGGTGTCCCTGCCTAACCCGGAAAACATCTTGGTGGGGATGTCGGCTGAAATACGCATCGCAACGGCGCGGGCCGCCGATGTCCTGATTGTGCCGGTGCAGGCTGTGTTTTTTGACGGAGACCAGGCGCTGGTGAACCTGCAGGGCGAGGGCAATTTGCTAACGAGGCAAAAAGTGGTGATCGGCCTGAGTGACGGCGTTTTTGTCGAAATAATGCAGGGTCTGGTGGCAGGCCAGGTGGTGTCCTATGAAAAGCCGGCGGCCATAAGAAGCCCCAACACGCCGGGGCCAATGGGCGGGCGATAGCGATGTCCGGTACAGTATTGATTTCTTTGGTAGAGGTCAGCAAGAGCTACTTTGTGGGGGGCGAGGAGCAAGAGGTCTTGCACCGGGTCAATCTACAGGTGCAAAAGGGAGAGATCGCTGCTATTCTAGGTCCCTCCGGTTCCGGCAAAACCACCCTGATGAATATCCTCGGATGCTTAGACATACCCACGCGGGGGGAGTATCATCTGGATGGGGTCTTGGTCGCTAATTTAGGCGAAGCTGAGCTGGCACGAGTGCGCAACCGCAAGGTAGGTTTTGTCTTTCAAAACTTTCAGTTGCTACCGCGCTTGACGGCCTACGCGAATGTCGAGTTGCCCCTGCTGTATAGTTCTTGCCCGCCGCGAGAGCGGCGCGACCGAGTTTTTCGGGTGCTGGAAGCGGTGGGGATTGCAGAGAAGGCCGAGAGCCGCCCTAATCAATTATCCGGCGGACAGCAGCAAAGAGTGGCAATTGCCCGGGCCATGGTGACGGAGCCGGCGGTTATTCTCGCCGATGAACCGACGGGGGCCTTAGACCAAAAGACCGGGCAGCAGGTGATGGAACTGTTTAGGGAAATAAATGCCGCGGGGAGGACTGTGCTCATGATCACCCATGACCACAATGTGGCCAAGTACGCGCGGCGTATCATTCATATCCTGGACGGGCAAATAATTGCCGACGGAGGTGCGCTGCATGCTTAAACAGACTGTAGCCATGGCGCTAGACAGCATTGTCAGCAACAAGGTCCGTTCCGGTTTGACCGTTTTAGGCATTGTCATCGGTGTAGCCAGCATCATCGCGCTGATGCTTTTAGGCGCAGGGGCCACGGCGCAAATTCAAGGAGAGCTGGCGGGGCTGGGCGGCAACCGCCTGACGGTGAGCATTACCGGCACCCCCGTAAAACCGGCTTTGACCGAGGCAAATCTGCGCCAGCTAGAGAGATTAAGCGCTGTCACTGCCGTTTTGCCCTCCACCAGTGCCCGGGTTCGCCTCGTAGCCGGGGAAGTGCAAAAAGCCAATGTGCGCATCTTCGGTCGCAGCAGCGATTTCTTTACCACCCCCGGTACCGAGTTGGCCACAGGGCGGGCTTTGCACCCCCTCGATATTGGCATGCGCCAGCAGGTGGCCGTCTTGGGGGCGAATTTGGCGGCGGAACTATACCCCGGGCGCTCCCCCATCGGCGAGAGACTGTACCTCAGAGGGCGAGAGTTTGTGGTGGTGGGGGTAATGGCCGCTAGCGAAGGTTTCACTATGAGCAACATCAGTGAAGGGTGAAGGGGTCATTGTGCCCTACAATGTGTCGGAGCGCGTGCTGGCCGGAACGCGGGTCAATACCGTGGATGTGTATTTTGCAGTGGGCAGTGATGTCGGCTTGGTGGGGGATGAATTGCGCGTGGCGCTTACCGGCATCTTTGACGGCCGGAGCGACGTCTTCACCATTACCAACCAGCAGGGCATTTTAGACATGATGGCCACCATCATGAACACCCTGACCCTTTTGTTGGCAGGCATTGCCGCTATTTCTCTGTTGGTGGGCGGTATCGGCATCATGAACATGATGCTGGTGTCAGTCACCGAGCGAACCAACGAGATTGGCCTCCGTAAAGCGCTTGGGG
>QLUC01000043.1 GCA_018725275.1 Bacillota bacterium
CTCCGAAACAACCCCGTTGACTGGTGATGCTAAACTCCACTTCCTCAAGCGAGCTGACACCGCCTTTCCCGGCGTAGCAAGGGTGTACTTGTCGCACAAAAGGAAGACTATAAACAAAATCCATTTGGGAGGTAGAGAGAGGGCGCGGGGGTGGGTTAGTACAAAGATAAATGTCACCGTGCTTTTGGCATAGACTGCGCCCGGTGTAGGGATTTTGCTCACGCTGCGCCAGGCGAAAAGCCTCGGCAAACATAACCTTGTCCTGACAAATCTCTTCATAACTTGGTAATACCAAGGCATTGTGAGCTACTTTGGAGTGCAAATAGCAAACACCGGGAATGTCGGCAAAGTGATACTGCCCAAAGCGCAACCTTTCGGCCACTTCCAGTAAAGAAAATTCACTCATGCCATAGAGCAACAGGTCTGCTTTGCTGTCGAGCAAAATCGAACGTCTAACTTTATCCGACCAGTAATCATAGTGGGCCTGGCGACGCAGTGAGGCTTCAATGCCACCTATGATGACCAAGGAGCCAGGGTAGGCCTCCCGAGCGCGGTTGGCATACACCACCACTGCCCTATCGGGTCGTTGACCACCTATACCCCCGGGAGAAAAATCATCTTCGCGTCGAGGTTTCCCGGCCGCAGTATAATTGGCGACCATGGAATCTAGATTACCTGCCGTGACAAGAATGGCTAGATTAGGCTGTCCCAAGACCTTGAAAGAATCCAATTCTCGCCATGTAGGTTGAGCAAGAACTCCTACGCGGTAGCCCGCACTTTCCAGCATCCGCGAAATGAGTGCCGCACCAAAACTAGGATGGTCAACATAGGCGTCCCCGGTAATCAAGAGAAAGTCTATTTCGTTCCAGCCCCGTTGTTCCATCTCTTGCAAAGTCATCGGCAGAAATGTTTTTCCTAGTTTCACTTTCTATGACCCCCAAAAAAAGGGCCCTAAGGGCCCGCTCTCTTAAAAGTAAAATCTTTGACGTCGCCCTCTTGCCCCGGCAGTAGTCGGCCATTGACTGAGATATCGACCACGCGAGCCCGCCCCAGCCGCATATGGAGGGAGGTGCTAGCCGTAACAGTCTTGGTCTGCCCTGCCCGCACGGTGGTCGCTCGTTCGCCCTGGCCGTCAACATTAACCATGACCCAGCATTGCTCCTCGCGCACGGATACTACAAGCTCCATCGGCCATTTGTCGACAGCGTAGACCAGCGTCCCCCTTGCTTCACTTACCAAGACAAAGGCAGGTCTTTCCACTGGCGGAACAGCTGATGGTGGTGGCTGTACCGCGGGTGGCTCCAACGCTTCAGGCGGGGTGACCACAGGTGGTAGAATTTGCGGTCTAGGTAGCCATAGGAACCAATATGCCGCAGAGGCGATTATAGCGACAAGCATCAATGCCATTCCCGCCAGAGAGGTCAAACTAGGCTGCCACATTGCTCTTTTTTTTGTGACGGGCGGGACGTCGCCTTTTACCAAGGGATCCGCCCCCCTAGACAAAGCTCCGCAATCTAAGTTCAATTCGGCATAGAGACGGCGCACAAAACCCTTTAAATAGGTAGTTCCGCCAGGAATGGCGCGATAATTCTCCGCCTCAATGGCTTCGATAATCCACTCCCTGATATGCGTCCGCCTGTGCATTTCCGCGACCGTGATACCTCGGGCCTCTCTTTCCTCACGCAACACTCTCCCCATACCGATCACAGCTTTCACCCCTCGCGTTTTTGGTCACTTTTTGCTCTGGTCAAGAAGAGCTTTAACCAATAGGTGATTTTTGTTTATTTGGCGCGGTCGACTGCCCTCACTGGGACCGACAATGCCGGCAACTTCCATTTGGTCTACGATGCGAGCCGCCCTGGTATATCCGAGTCGCATGCGCCTCTGCAGCATGGAAACAGAGGCTTGGCCAGTCTCCACAATGACGCGCACCGCATCCTCAAAGCGTTCGTCCTGGTCAGCGCTGCCTTCCGGCAGGCTGTTATCTACTTCCTCAAGGGATGCTAGCCCAGGAGCGTACGTTGCCTCCCCTTGGGTGGAAACATAGTCTACAATTTTCTCAATTTCCCGATTGGAAACATAAGCGCCCTGAATGCGCCTAGCCTTACTTTGACCGACCGGAAGGAAAAGCATGTCCCCTTGTCCGAGCAATTTCTCTGCCCCCGACATATCCAGAATGACGCGTGAATCTATGGCTGAAGATACTGTAAACGAGAGCCGAGAAGGGATATTCGCCTTGATAAGACCAGTGATGACATCGGTTGAAGGGCGCTGGGTACCAATGACTAAGTGCATGCCCGCGGCCCTGGCCATCTGGGCAAGCCGACAAATGGCATCCTCCACATCGGCTCTGGCCACCATCATCAAATCCGCTAGTTCATCAATGACGATGAGGTGATACGGCATATGCTCAAGGTTTCTCTCCATCGCCCTTTCGTTAAAGCCCGCGATATCTCTCGCTCCTGCCCGCGCAAATTGGGCATACCTCTTTTCCATTTCCGCCGTAGCCCATTTCAGAGCCGCCGCAGCCTTCTTAGGGTGGTTTAGGACAGGGGCGATGAGGTGGGGAATGCCGTTGTATTGCGATAACTCGACCACTTTTGGGTCAATAAGCATCATCTTCACTTCATGTGGCTTAGCTTTATAGAGTACGCTACAGATAATATTGTTGATGCAAACACTCTTGCCGGCCCCGGTTGCTCCCGCAATAAGTAAATGGGGCATCTGTATTAGGTCGGCGATGATGGCGTTCCCTTCAATATCCTTACCCAAGGCCACTGTCAAGGGTGAGGCACTGCCGGTAAACTCGGCAGTTTCGACCACATCGCGGAGGAAGACGGACCCTCGCGATTTGTTGGGCACTTCGATGCCGATGGCGGCTTTGCCAGGAATGGGGGCCTCTATCCTCACGCCATCACTAGCTAGACTCATCGCTAAATCATTGCTGAGGCCCGTCACCTTGCTGACCTTGGTACCTGGTGACAAATGCATTTCATAACGCGTGCAGGTGGGTCCCCGCGTGACCTCCACGACCTTGGCTTTCACACCAAAATTAGCCAGAGATTCTTCTAAAATTCTGACATTGTCTTTCTCTTCTCGACTCCCGCGCACTACTCCGGCACGCAAGGGCCGGTTTAGAAGGTTTATATCGGGCAACTGATAATCAGTAAGCGGCAACCGTAATTGTTCAACATGCGCCTTCTTCGATAATTCGTTGTCCGGGTCATGCGATTTTGCCGGTGCAAGTATCTCGCGCTCCTCATCCACCGGGACAGACGCAGACTCGATATTCGGAATGAGCGGGGGTTTCTCCCCCGTTACCCGGACCCTCGGTTGGCGCTCTTGACGCCACCGCTCCCGGTTGCGCCGCCAAAATGCGGCCAGGCCATGGACCAAAGTGGGAAAGGACGTCCCAGTAACCCACAACATCGCCAAGAACAAAGTGGCGACAACTGTCACCAAGGCCCCTACTTCCCCCACCATGCTCACCAACAGTCTGCCCAGGAATGACCCTACCAAGCCACCACCATTTTCCTCAGCACGAAAAGGAAATTCACGCCGAATAGCTGGGATACTGAGTTCCGTGGCAAGGAGCACCGCAACTGAGACAACCAGCATGAAAATGTTTGCCTTGCGATGCACTTTGTGCTTCTTAAATAACCAAAGAACAGCCGCTATCAGCACGGTTGATAAAATCGCTATTGACCCAATTTTTCCGAATAGACTATGGAGCAGAGTGCTAAAGAACCTGCCCATCTGCCCCGTGAGTTCAACTGCAACCACACTCAAACCGAGGAAGGCGACAACCACCACGATCAACATGGCGGCAATTTCGCTCTGTACGCGCTCGGAACGAGACTCTTTTTTCTTCAGACGGCGCATTGCCAAGAGGTCTACCCCCTCTTCATTGTTTAGATGAACAATATGGTCAGTGTCCCCACGAGCAAAGTGTAGTAAGCAAAGTATCGCAGCTTGCCGCGTTTTAACATGGCAACCAAGTACTTAATAGCAACGACCCCGACAAGGGCAGAGATAGCGATGCCGACTATTACCTGCCACAGCGGGTGAGCGGCATAATCGGTCAATAGCTCGGGGGTTTTTAGTGCCGCTGCTCCCAAAATTGCGGGAAGAGATAGTAAAAAGGAGAAGCGTGTGGCCGTATCCCTATCGAAATCTCGCCACAGTCCAGCAGCAATTGTCGTCCCAGAACGCGAAATTCCAGGGGTGATGGCCAACCCCTGGGCTAGACCTACCCATAAGGCATCGACAAATGTTACTTTGGGCAACGTCCTTCGCCCTTGTTTTTTGCTACTCACGCTGAGAATTATGCCGGTTCCAATCAGGGCATACCCCACGAAACGCGGTGAGCTGAATAGAAATTCAAATGTATCCGCGAAAAAAAAACCGATGAGACCAGTGGGCACACTACCTACTATCAGGAGAAGGAGCAGGCGGCGATATGGCAGAAGAGACTTGCTTCGCCTATTGCTAGGATCCAGAAGCATGCTTATGGCGGCGCGGGCAAGACCCATAATGTCGGCAAAGAATACTATAATTACCGAAAGCAAGGTTCCGAGATGGAGGGCAACTTCTAGCGATACCCCCGGGGACGCTACACCTAGCAGGTGCTGCGCGAGCACCAAGTGGCCGGAACTAGAGATGGGCAAGAACTCCGTCAGTCCTTGCACGGTGGCCAGTAATATGATGGCCCCAATGGTCAAGATGCCATCCCCCTTTCGCTAAATGGATTATATCACACTATGACGACCGCGAAACCACAATGAATGGCAAACAAATGCCCACCCGAGATGCTAGGATGGGCAGCGTAATTTTATCCCTACGGAAAGGCTATGATATTGCCAGGCGACAGAGCAGTGACAAGAAAATCGCTGGGATCATTGCTGAGGAGTTGCACGATCTGGCAACGGCGCTGGTCTACCGGCTGTACCAGAACCTGTCTACCCAGATACGAAACCTCCTGAAAGTGACCGACATCGTCACTAACTGCAAAGATGAATTCTTCGGGCACAATGGTGTAGAGCATCACTCACCACCTCTGCAAAGTTGACGTAGTTTGGCGAGGGCCTGGGCCAGACCACCCACCTCATTGATGAGACGAGCCTGAACTGCTTCTTTGCCAATAACTACAGTGCCAATGTCCCGGGCTAGTTCGCCCGTCCTAAACATGAGCTCCCTAAATCGTTCGGTGCTTATGCCGCTATTGTTCACGACAAAACGAACTACCCTCTCCTGCATTTTATCTAGGTATTCGAAAGTCTGCGGCACACCGATAACCAGTCCTGTCAGTCGAATGGGATGAATCGTCATAGTAGCCGTCTCAGCAATGAAAGAATATCGTGCACCTACGGCAATAGGAACTCCGATAGAGTGCCCCCCTCCCAAAACTAAGGAAACAGTAGGTTTCGACATCGTAGCAAGCATTTCGGCAATCGCCAGACCCGCTTCCACATCGCCACCGACGGTGTTGAGGATTACAAGAAGGCCTTCGATTTTGGGGTTTTGCTCAATGGCCACCAGTTGCGGGATGATATGTTCATACTTGGTTGTCTTATTCTGCGGTGGAAGGATCATATGCCCCTCAATTTGACCGACAATTGTCATAACATGCAAATTACTTTCGGTAGATGGTAGGCGCAACTGACCAAACTCTTGCATGGTCTCGACATTCGCCGGGGTCGGTGAGTCTTTTTCAGATGGTGGATCTTCCGTCAGGTTCCCTTGGTCTAACCTCAAATTCCTTCCCCCTTTGGACATTCACAGATAGTGTGGCTATCCGCGGGGAGAAAATACTCTGTTACAATTTTCCAACCAACCTAAGGGCGTCTTCGACCACCATGCGTTCAGGACCTGACAGTTCATAGAGAGGCGGCCGGACAGCACCGACCGAAAAGCCCAGACGATTGAGAGCCCACTTGAGGGGAATCGGACTGGTTGTTGTAAAGAGCCCTTTAAATATAGGGAAAAGGCGCAAGTGAATTTGCCGCGCGGCCACGACATCCCCACAAAAATATTTCTCGATCATTTCTTTCATTTCACTACCTACAATGTGGGACGCCACACTCACTACTCCCCTTGCGCCCACGGCGAGCATCGGCAGGGTGAGAGAATCATCTCCGGAATAGATGAGGAAGCCTTCGCGCACGGAGCGGGCTATCTCGCTGACTTGGTCTAAATTACCACTCGCCTCCTTTACCCCAAAAAAGGCATCTACTTGGGACAATTTAACGACTGTCGCCGGCGCGAGGTTGCATCCGGTGCGGCCGGGCACGTTATACAGCAGAATGGGCACATCCACGCTCCTCGCCACAGCCATAAAATGCTGATAAAGGCTGTCTTGAGGAGGTTTATTGTAGTAGGGCGTCACCAACATGATGCCATCCGCTCCATATAAAACGGCTAGCCGGGAATTTTCGATGCTTTCCCTAGTGTCATTGGTGCCAGTGCCCATCAGCACTTTGACCCTGCCACGAGCGGCTTTCTTGACTGTTTGCAAGAGGAAGATCCGCTCATCTGGGCTGAGGGTGGGCGACTCACCCGTCGTTCCAGCCGTAACGATGGTATCTGTGCGTGAAGCTACTAAGTGTTCGACCATGTTATGAATGGCCTCTGCATCAATTTGTCCCTCGCCGTCAAAGGGAGTAATCATCGCTGTCATCAAAAAACCGAAATCCATTAGTTAACCTCCTATTCGTGATCGAGCTTGAAATGCTGGTGCAATGCCTGTACTGCCCGTTCCATGTCTTTTTCTTCTACAAGGATGGCGATGGTCAGATGAGAGTCGCTAGTCTGCAAAATACGCACGCCGCTTTCCCGCATAGCTAGGACTATATTCGCCATTACTCCGGGAACCCCACGCATGCCGGCGCCAATGATGCTCACCTTAGCACAGTCCGGCTTATGCACGATGCGGAAGGAAAGATCGCGCAAGACTTCATAGACGATAGGGACATCTTTGCTCTCCACAATGAACTTCTTTTCCTCTGGGCTGACATTGATCAGGTCCACACTGACCAGAGCGAGGGCTAACCTACGAAAAATCTCGTACTCTAGGGTGCCATCGTCGGCCGGGGTGGCGATAGCCACCTGTGATACGCCGGCCAGATGGGCCACTGCTGTCACCGTCTTGCCCAACTTATTCTCGTAAAGCACCGTATTAGTAATGACCGTCCCACTAGCTTCGCTCATCGTGCTCTTGACCACTAGGGGGATATGACGTTGCATGGCAAGTTCTACCGCACGGGGATGAACTACCTTCGCTCCTTGGGAGGCCATCTGAAAGACCTCGGAATAATCTAGGGCGTTGAGCACACGTGCCGCGGGCACGAGGCGGGGGTCAGCGGTCATGATGCCCTCCACATCGGTGTAGATTTCGATGCATGTCGCGCCTAAGGCCACACCTAGGGCAGCGGCGGTGGTATCGCTCCCCCCCCTTCCCAAAGTAGTTATATCTCCACCATCACTTGCGCCCTGAAATCCTGCAACCACTGGTACCACGCCTTGTGCCAATAGACCACGCAAGTAATCCGGTCTCACGGTGATTATCCGCGCATCACCAAAGGTGGAGTCAGTGACTATGCCAGCTTGCCAGCCGGTAACAGCCTGGGCCTTAATGCCACTCTGGCGCAATGTCGTCGCGAGGATAGCTGCCGAGATCAACTCCCCACAGGCCATCACAATATCAAGATCATGTTTTTCGGGGTTTCCAGCTTGCCGGAGAAGGTTTATGAAGGTGTCTGTGGCATATGGATCACCTTTTCGTCCCATCGCTGAAACGACTACGACGATGTCGTGCGACGCCCTGCCCTCTCTGACTCTTTGGGTCACCTTCTCGCGCAATTCGTCAGTCGCCACGGATGTCCCACCATACTTTTGAACTACAATGCCCATAACTTCCTCCCACCGTCTTCGCTAATCTAATTCGATCCCCGGAGCACCGGTTGCAACTGCATTCCACGTAGCGCATGCTCTGCGGCATCCGGCAAGAGGTTCATATGCGCAACAAGTGAATTCGGCTTAAACTCAGGGTTATCCTGCGCGAAAGGAACAAAGAAAATATTCTTGCTGTTTAGCAGCCTGCCGAGATTTACTGCGTTCTGTCCCAAACCATCATTGGTCGATACGGCAATGAGGACGGGTCTTTGATTGCGCAAATGGGCTTTGACCGCCATAGTTACCACACTGTCAGTGATAGCGTTGGCAATTTTACCGAGGGTATTGCCGGTGCATGGCGCGACGATAAGGAGATCTAATAGTTTGGCGGGGCCAATAGGTTCTGCCTGGACGATGGTTTCGATTATAACATGTGCCTTAGAGACCTGAAGTATTTTTTCTTTCCACATGGCGGCTTCGCCAAACTTTGTATCGACCATGGCCGCATTTTCGCTCATGATGGGCACTAGTTGAGCTCCACGAGCAGTCAGTTCACGGATCTCCGGCAGAACCGCGGAAAATGTGCAGTAAGAAGCTGTCAAGGCGAAACCAATGCGCTTGTTTATCATTTTACCTCTCCTTCGCAATGTTTTCCACAATAAGACGAGGGAGGACCGCGCCGAGGATTTGTCCCGCTGATTCAGGCACACACTTGCCTGGCAGGCCGGGCGCAAGAACAGCTTTTCGCTGTAGTTCCGCCGCTGCTACGTAGTCGATTCCTCCAGGTTTAGAGGCGATATCCACGATTGTAACCTTGGGATTTGATGCTTGCAGGAGATCACGGCCGACAATTAACGCGGGTACAGTGTTAAAAACCAGGTCCATGCGAGAAAAAGTTTGCGATAATTCGGCCTCGGGAACCTTGATAAAACCCAAGGCGACAGCTCTAGCAAGGTCGCTGTTCTGTCTTGCAAAGACATAGGTCTCTGCGCCCATATTTTTGAGCAGGTGAGCAAGAATAGTGCCACAACGCCCAAGGCCTAAGACCATTGCTTTGCTCTGATGGATGGTCTTCTGCGTCAATTCTTGTGCCAATCGCACCGCTCCTTCGGCTGTAGGGACCGCATTTAAATAGGCCAGCTCATCATCGTCTCCGATTTCCACCAGAGTCCAGGCGTAGAGTCTGGCCAACTCACGCAGTTTCGGACCAGCCACACCGCTTAATACTAACAAACCCGGGGCTCTGTACTCCCCGAGGAGCGATGTAGGCTCGTTGCCAAAGGTACTATTGACCGCACCCGTTTCGTCGCAACCCTGCATTGGTAATACCAGCGCGTGACACTCCCGTACAGTTCTTTCCAGATTGCAGTGTAGAATGTCCAGAATAGGTGGGAGCCGCTCGACCCCAACCCCATAGAGTCTAGCCCCAAGTGCGAGTAAGCTTGGAATAAAGTGCAGAACCCGCAGGTCACCGCCTACCACGCCGATGCGCAAACCAGCTAAAGTGGCAGCCACAGGCATCCTCCTATCAACTACTGTAACATCACTATATGTTGCATGTAGCTGCTAGGTGAGAGGAAAAAGAGCCCCCGAACGATGCTCAGAGGCCCTTCTTCCCTATGTCGAGGATGATCATGTCCTGCCCTATTTTCTTAACCGCTGTCCAGGAGAGTATGCTCTCACTTCGCCCGCGAGCTAGACCCAACAAACCACGCTTAAAAAGTACAAGAGAGAGTATTTTCCCTGTGCGCGAGTTTATCACCAAGTCACTGTCACCGAGCAGGCCTAATCGCGAACCGTCGAAAGTGTTTATTATCTCCCTATTGGTGAGCTCACTAAATATCATGCCGATCACCTCATCTAATTTTATGATGAAGTCCCGGTCTCTAGAATGCGGCGTGCAGCGCTTGGCGCAGGTTTGGCAATTCCGCTGTCGGTCCAAGGGCACAGAGAGAACTGTGGCTATTAAGTAGCATTGTTCCAGCCAGTCTTTGAATGTCTGCGGGCGTCACGGACTCTATCTTCCTGATGATCTCGGCAGTCGACGTGACCTCACCCAGCAAAAGAAGGCCGCGCCCCATGCGGCTCATGCGGTTCGCGGTGCTCTCTAGCCCCATAATAATAGAACCCTTCACTTGCTCACGCGCTCTACTGAGCTCAACATCGTTCACCAGGCCAGATTTTAGCGCTCCCAACTCACCGCCAATGGCAGAGAGAAGCTGCTCGGCATTGCGAGGAGAAAGACCGGCGTAAATGCCATAGTAGCCGTTCGGCACAAAGGAAGCACTGTACGAGTAGATGCTATACACGATGCCCATCTCTTCCCGGACTTTTTGAAAGAGGCGTGAGGACATCCCAGAGCCCAAAATATTATTGAGCATACCAAGGGTATAGATGTCCTCGTGTTGCCATGGCAAACCAGGGAAACCCAAACAAATGTGGAGCTGTTCTGTCTGCTTGGCGACTAGGCAGGTCCGCTCTGCATAAGGGATGACCACGGGCAAGCGAACATCAGCCTCAAGATCACGGTGCAGAATAAATTTTTCTTCTAGTAATTCCATGAGCTGTTCGTGGTCAAGATTGCCTGCGGCGGTCACCACGATATTTTTCGGATGATAGTGGCGCCGATAAAAATCCCAACACTTTTGTTGGTCGAGAGCCAAGATGCTAGACCTATTACCTAAGATAGGTAAACCCAGAGGGTGGTTAGGCCAGATGGTGGATGCTAAGTAGTCATGGATTAGTTCATCGGGGGCATCTTCGTAAAGGGAAATTTCTTCAAGCACGATTTGCTTCTCTTTTTCTACATCAGCAATCTCGAAATTCGGGGCGCTCAGCATATTGCCTAACACATCCACCGCTAATCCCAGATGCTCCATGAGGACTTTGACATAGAAACAAGTGTACTCCTTAGTAGTATAGGCATTGAGTTCGCCCCCAACAGCGTCAATGGCCTCTACGATTTCACGGGCACTCCGTTTTTGACTGCCCTTAAAGAACATGTGTTCGAGAAAATGCGAAACTCCTTGCTCAGCTTCTTGTTCGTACAGGGTTCCTGAACGGACCCAAAACCCAAGCGCAACCGTCTGCACGTGGGGGATGTATTCACTCGCCACCACTATGCCCGCTCCATTCTTACTAACGCGCATCCTAACCCCTCAATTCACCACATTCGGGCAATTCTCACTCCGGTGTAGAAACGCTTGATGATATCACGGTAGTTATACCCATCTCTAGCTAACCCAAATGCTCCCCATTGTGACATCCCAACACCATGTCCATGCCCTTGGCCAATGAACTCGACGAAAGACGGCTGTCTCGGCAGCAAGACATGATATAAACCGGCGAAATTTCCGACTTCATACGAGAAGGCGGGTTGATAAAGCGGCGCACTGAAGGGCAGGAGTAGGTCATCGAGCTCCCTCACCGAAAATTTGGTGCTACGCATGAGTGTACGGTCTAAAGTTGCCCGCATTTCTGCCGCCGGGACAAAGGCTTCTCCAGAGGCTGAGTTGATGCGAACGGAGCCAACATGTCCTGCGTCGACCAAGTTATGTACTGCGACCTGGTAGGGATAGTGCGCACGGAATCCCCTCGCACTGAGCCGTTCAGCAAATTCCTTCCAGGTGATCCTTCTGGTCCAAGTCATGACGGGCTCCTCAGGAATGCTTACCGCTTTCAGGTAGGGGGTCACTCCACCCCACACATGCTCACTGTTACGAGTTTGCCCACCGGCATGGGCATGGTAGACGGCGTCAATGACTATGTTTCCGTGCAGAATAATTTCGCCCCTGGTTTCCAGTACCGCTTGGCTCGAGCGGGGATGCTCACTTGTCAATGCTCCGTAAGCCTGGCAATGGATGGTACTGCAGAGGTCAAAGCCATCAGCTTCATGCCTGCCCTTCTGCCGCACCGCATACGTGCGCGCCGCCAAGGCCTGTGCTTTCAGGGCCTCGAGAGACCATGCGGCGGGCATTTCATTGGGTACTACTCCACGGAGATAATCCTCCATGGACAACACGTTCACCGATGTCAGCATCTCACGTCGATTGGGGTTCAGCACAATCTGGCCACGAAAGGTGGTTTTGGCTACTTTCACTGGGTTTGGCCCAGGATTGACCACCATCGATGCGTCGCGCAAAACAACTGTTTCATCCCGCGGAAAAGTCACGACCAGCACCCGTGGTTGCTGACCCGGCAACCACGGGAGATAAGTGGGAACAGCTTCCCAAGGGAGTCTTTGATTGGGCTCGGGCGCGAGCAGCATTAAGTTGTATCCACTCGCCATCGATAACACTCGTGTCGGCCAGTGCGCCATAAACGAGCGCTGCAGCCAGAGAGCAGCATTTTGGGAGGAAATTTCTCCAAGACTAGCTCTTGGCGCCATTAACTGCAACTGAATTTCGCTATTTGCGGGTAATACCTTGCTGTGCAATACATCGCTACGCCAAGCGACCTCGCCGCCGCTGAGCGACACTTTGAGATGGCGCTCATTCCATCCGATGGCAATATTCGGATTAGCGCTAACAGCTGGGAGATTTACGCTCATTGCCAGCACAAACCCCAAGACCAACCACCAAGCTACCTTCACACGCGACACCTCCTACTAAGGGAGAGGGGAAAGCAACTCTCCCAATGTGACCAACACAAACCCCATCTCCTGTAGTGCTGGGATCATCACCTTTAAGGCGCGGGGCGTGTCCCTTGCCGGATGCATGAGGACTATGGCCCCGTTATGAGCGCGTGGTACTACGCGCTGCACTATTTTGTCCACCCCTTGGCGCATCCAATCAGCCGTATCGAGACTGCAAAGCACCGTCTGGTATCCCAACGAAACCGCGATGTCGATTACGT
>QLUC01000044.1 GCA_018725275.1 Bacillota bacterium
TGCGGGTGGCGTTGTGCCCCGGCCTTCATATGTTACAATATAGGGAACAGGTCAATGATACGGGGGATGCCGCAATGTTGGCGCGAGTCGAGCAATATGTGCAAAGTAATCGTTTAGCAGGGCAGGGAGACCGCCTCTTGGTCGGTGTATCGGGAGGGGCGGACTCTGTGGCCCTACTTTTGGTCCTCCATGAACTTGCCGAGCGGCACTCGTTTGCGCTTGTTGTCGCCCATTTAAATCATGGTTTTCGGGGGGAGGAGGCGGCAGAGGACAGTCGCTTTGTCCAAGAGCTCTCGGCGAGGCTCGGCATAACTTGTGAGTGTGGCTATACTTCGGTGCCGACATTGCTTATGGGCAGGAATGCTTCGCCGCAGGTGGTGGCCAGAGAAGAGAGGTTTCGTTTCTTTAAGGGGGTAATGGAGAAGCATGCGCTCCACAAATTGGCTTTGGCCCACCATCAAGATGACCAAGCGGAGACGGTGTTGCTACGTCTGATCCGCGGAACGGGAATGAGGGGACTTAGGGGCATGAGCCCTCATGACCATGGCCTCTTTGGAATATCCATCATTCGTCCCCTCCTCGCCGTTTCTCAAAGAGAGGTTTTGGAGTATCTGGCCGGGCGCGGCCAGCAGTACCGAACGGACTCCAGCAACTTAGGCACCGAGTATAGTCGTAACTTCTTGCGCCATGTTGTTATGCCCGAGCTCTGCAAAATAAACCACGAAGCACCGGTGGCACTAGATCGCCTAGCTAGGCAAGTGGCGATTGATATGGACTACCTCGAAGGCCAGGTGCTATTAGAATTGGCGGAGGCAGTAGAGCCCCTCGGTCTCGGAGTGGGCGTAAAGCTAACACACTTGCGCAAATTGCACCAAGCGCTGTCCAGGCGTCTCTTGATGGCGGCCTTCCGTCAGAGTGCCGGGGAAGACCATAGCTTGGAGGCTGTGCACTTGGCGGCGGTAGAGGATTTGATCGGTAAGCAGCCCGGGCGAAGGGTCATCCTCCCCGCTATGGTGTGTGCCCTGCGCACCCGCGAGCACATTGTCTTCTACCATTCGCACGCGGAAGAGGGCGTGCCCTACTGCTTGACCTTGCCGGTGCCCGGTGAGGAGCATCTGCCTTGCGGAGGGACGGTGACCGCGGTCTTGGTGGATGCTTGGCCTCTAGATTTTGCCGCGCGTACATGCTATGAAGCCTATTTATCCTGGACAAGTAATATTATCACCGTGCGAAACCGCAGGCCGCATGATGCGTATATACCTCTGGGGGCATTAGGGCACAAGAAGGTCAAGCAGGCCCTGAGTGAGGCCGGCATACCATTGCCTTGGCGCGCGAATTGGCCCATAATTGAGGTTATGGGGCAAGTAGCTTGGGTACCTGGGCTGCGGGTGGCGCATAAGTATCGTGCCATGCCGGAAGGCCCCATCCTCAGGCTGACATATAAACGTGGAGGGAATTGATATGGAAGAACCACTATCGTTGCGAGTGCTCATTCCTCGCGAGGAAATTGCCGCGAGAGTTGCCGCTATGGGCAGACAAATCAGTGCCGATTACGCAGGGAAGGAGCTCCTGCTGGTCGTTGTGCTCCGGGGCGCCGCAGTATTCGCCGCTGATCTGTGCCGCCATCTCACTACCCAGACCGTGCTTGATTTCATTTCCGTCTCTAGTTATGGCTCGGCAACCTCCACTTCCGGAGTGGTGCGCTTCCTCAAGGACTTGGAGGAGTCGGTAGAAGGGCGGCATGTTTTGATCGTCGAGGACATTGTCGACACCGGCCTCACCTTAAACTACTTGCTCGAAAACCTCCGCACGCGCAAGCCGGCGAGTCTTGTCTCCTGTACTCTCCTCGATAAGCCCAGCAGACGGAGGGTGGACATACAACCAGATTATCTCGGTTTCACCATTGACGATCTTTTTGTGGTGGGCTACGGCCTAGATTTTGATCAATACTACCGTAACTTGCCAGATATTTGCGTGCAGCGGTAATAATCCATGCTGCATAATTTTGCTCCGCATATTCGCTTATGGTAAAATAGCTAGTGTGCTGGGATAGGAGGACTCTACAATCTTGAATAAGAATTTACGGACTGCCAGCTTCTACTTGCTAATCATCATGATTGCCCTTTCTTTGATTCAGTTTTTTGGTGCCCGCACCCAGGCACCGCGTGAAATTAGCTACAATGAGTTTTTTGATCTTGTGGTTAACGAACAGGTACGGACCGCCAATCAAGTGGGCAATGTCATTACCGGCGAGCTTAAAGACACTACCGCCTATCGTATTACTGTTCCTCCGGGTGACGCCGAACTGATTCCCTTGCTGCGGGCCAAGACGCAGTATGTTTACCGCGACCCGCCCACCTCTCCCTGGTGGACGACCCTCGTTTCGTATGCCCTGATGTTTGCTTTGTTTGCCGGCATTTGGTACTTCTTCATGCAACAATCGCAATCGGGCGGCAACAAGGTCATGAGCTTTGGCAAATCACGCGCCAAGATGCAGACCGATGCTCGCCGCCGCATCACCTTCAAAGATGTGGCGGGCTACGATGAAGTTAAAGAAGAACTCGATGAGGTAGTGCAGTTCTTAAAGACCCCCCAGAAATTCAGCGCCATCGGCGCGCGCATCCCCAAGGGCGTCATGCTCTACGGCCCACCCGGAACCGGCAAGACTTGGTTAGCGAGGGCGGTGGCAGGCGAAGCCGGCGTGCCCTTCTTCAGCATTTCCGGCTCGGACTTCGTAGAAATGTTTGTGGGCGTGGGGGCCTCCCGCGTGCGCGACATGTTTGACCAAGCTAAGAAAAATGCACCAGCCATTGTCTTTATTGACGAAATAGATGCGGTGGGTCGCCAGCGCGGCGCAGGCCTAGGCGGCGGACATGACGAAAGAGAGCAGACCCTCAATCAACTGTTGGTGGAAATGGACGGTTTTGAGGGGAACGAAGGCGTGATAATTATGGCGGCCACCAACCGCCCTGACATCCTAGACCCCGCTCTATTGCGTCCGGGTCGCTTTGACCGCCAAATCACCGTCGGTAGACCGGATGTTAAAGAGCGCGAAGCTATCTTGGGGGTGCATGTGCGCAACAAACCCCTGGCAGCCGAGGTGAAACTGGCGACCGTGGCCGGGCTCACCCCTGGGTTTACGGCTGCGGATCTCGAAAACTTGGTCAACGAAAGTGCCTTGCTCGCGGCTCGGCAAGATCGCCAGACGATTTCCATGCTTGATTTGGAGGAGGCCATCAACCGGGTGGTGGCGGGGCCGAAGAAAAAATCGCGCGTTATTTCGGCCAGAGAGAAGAAAGTTTTCGCCTACCACGAGGCGGGGCATGCATTGAGCCGCTACCTGACTCAGGACGCCGACCCGGTGCACCTTGTCAGCATCATCCCCCGCGGCATGGCCGGCGGGTATGTGATATCTCTGCCCACAGAAGATCGCTTTGTCATGACGCGTACCGAGATACTCAACAATGTCACCTACGCGCTCTCCGGCCGGGTGTCCGAGCAGCTTGTTTTTAATGAGATTTCTACCGGAGCGCAGGACGACCTAGATAAATCCACGCGCCTCGTCCGCCGCATGATCATGGAGTATGGCATGAGTGAGGAGTTAGGGCCTGTTACCTACGGTGAGAAAGAGGAGCAAGTCTTCCTTGGGCGCGATATCTCTCGTCATCGTAACTTTAGCGAGACGGTGGCGCACTCTATCGACCGGGAAGTGCGGCGCATCGTCGACAGGTGTTATCACCAGGCCGAAGATATCCTCAAGAACAACCGCGACAAGCTCGACCTCATCGCCAACACCCTGCTCGAGCGAGAGACGCTCAGGGGCGAAGAACTGACCGAGCTTTTAGTCACCGGCTTTTTGCCGCCCGTAGCACCGGCCTAGAAAATCAATCCGGCACTGAGTGCCGGATTGATTTTTGCCCAACACTCCCCTAGCGGCAGGATTTTGCTCGCCAAGAAAGAACACAATACTATCAGAGGTGGTACATTTGTTTTCTCACCGGCCCAAACAAAAAAGCCCGACGCGCATTATCGATGATCAAGTATATCTGCGGGTGCTCATCACTACGCACCGCATTACGTCGGGAGAAAATTTTCTCGAGATAGTTAAGCGGTACTCTCAAGGCAGCCTGCAGCCTGGGGACATCATGGTGGTGTCTGATATGTCAAGGATGCTTGGTGTGCAATCTTGTGTAGCCCGCGCAGACTCGCGCGGGCACGTTGAAATTTTGGCACACACCTCGCGAGGAGGGGTCCTTCACTCCGCTCTGCCTGGTTCGGAAGATCGATCATGAGGAGGGTAACGAGAAGGCATGAGCGTATTTATAACCGGTGCTGACCTTACATTCGAAGAAATCTCTTTAGTGAGCCGGGAGGGTGCCTTAGTTTTTTTGCATGAGGAGGCCAAGGCTAAGATTGCCGCCGCGCGTTCCCTCGTGGAGCGCTTGGTGGCCGAGGAGAAGGCCGTCTATGGCATTAACACCGGTTTTGGTAAGTTTTGCGACATCACCATCAACAAGGAGCAGGTCGCCAGGCTACAACGCAATCTCATTGTCAGCCACGCCTGCGGAGTGGGCGCACCGCTCTCTATAGAAACGGTAAGGGCGCTCATGTTGCTGCGAGCCAATGCTCTAGCCAAGGGCAGTTCCGGCATAAAGGAGAGCACCGTGCAGTGCTTGCTCGATTTCTTAAATCACCGGGTGCACCCCGTGGTGCCGGCCCAGGGCTCACTCGGCGCCAGCGGCGATCTAGCTCCTCTGGCGCATGCAGTACTGGTGATGATTGGTGAAGGGGAGGCAGAAGTAGACGGGGAAATTGTCCCCGGTAGCCTAGCTCTAGCACGCCGCAATCTACAGCCTATTGACCTTGGGGCCAAGGAGGGTTTAGCCCTCATTAACGGCACCCAGGCCATGGGGGCTAATCTGAGTCTGGCGGTCATTGATGCCCTCCAAACCCTAAAAACGAGCTTTGTTACCGCCGCTCTCAGCCACCAGGCTCTCCGCGGGATAACAGCAGCCTTTGACGCGAGGGTTTCCGAGGTGCGCCCCCATCGCGCTCAAGCGCTGGCCGCGGAGGCCATGCGGCGTTTGTTAGCCGGTAGCGAATGGGTTTCCCTGCCCGGGGAGTTTCGTGTGCAAGACGCTTATTCTCTTCGTTGCATCCCGCAGGTGCATGGGGCTTCTTGGCATGCTATTGGGCATGTGGCTGAGACCGTGCTGGTGGAGTGTAACTCCGCCACCGACAATCCCTTGGTCTTTCCCGAGGAAAACGAGATTATTTCGGCAGGAAATTTTCACGGACAGTTTTTAGCGCTCGGTGCAGATTACTTGGCGATGGCCGTAGCTGAGCTGGCCAGTATCGCCGAGCGGCGCATCGAGAGGTTAGTTAACCCTCATCTATCAGGGCTGCCGGCCTTTCTCACTCGCCACGGCGGCCTTAACTCCGGGTATATGATCGCCCAATATACTGCCGCTGCCTTGGTTTCGGAGAACAAGGTCCTATGTCATCCGGCCTCGGTCGACTCGATTCCTTCCAGTGCCAATCAAGAAGATCATGTGAGCATGGGTGGCTTCGCCTGTCGCAAAGTGCGTCAAGTGATCGAAAACACCATGCGGGTGCTAGGGATAGAGCTCCTCGTGGCTTGTCAGGCCATAGACCTGCAAGGAGGAAAGATGCTCTCGCCGGCCACTCGCCCGGTCTACGACCTACTGCGTAGCACCGTACCTGCGCTCAATGAAGATCGCGTCCTCTACCCCGAGTTTAATTACGCCTACAACATTATCAATACCGGCCAGGTGCAAAGTGCCGCCGGGGAGGACATCGACCAATGGTTCGACCGTAGTTTCAGGCATAAGGAGAGATAGGGCATGAAAAGAGAAATTAGAGCCCCGCGCGGCACTGTGCTCAGTTGCCGCGGTTGGGAGCAAGAGGCCGCCATGCGTATGCTCATGAACAACCTCGATCCCGAGGTGGCCGAGCGCCCGGAAGATCTCGTGGTCTACGGGGGAACGGGCAAGGCGGCGCGCAATTGGGAATGTTACGAGGCCATAATTAAGTCCTTGCAGGAGCTCAAAAATGACGAGACCTTGCTCGTTCAGAGCGGCAAGCCAGTGGGCGTATTTACAACTCACCTTCATGCCCCGCGCGTGCTCATCAGCAATTCCATGTTGGTGCCCCACTGGGCCACATGGGAGAAGTTTCGCGAGTTAGAGCGCTTAGGCCTCACCATGTACGGGCAAATGACCGCCGGTTCGTGGATATATATCGCCACCCAGGGTATTTTGCAGGGCACCTACGAGACCTTTGCCGAGGCTGCTCGTCGGCATTTCGGCGGGTCCCTTAAAGGTAGGCTCACCGTAACCGCAGGGCTTGGGGGCATGGGCGGTGCCCAGCCCTTAGCCGTGACGATGAACGAAGGAGTGGCTATCTGCATAGAGGTGGACCGGACCCGCATCGAGCGCCGCCTGCAGTCGCGCTATCTCGATACCTATGTTGAAAACCTCGACTCCGCCTTAGAGATGGCCCACAACGCCCAGAGCGAAGGTCGGCCCTTGTCCATCGGCCTGCTCGGCAATGCGGCTATGGTGTTGCCCGAGATGGTGCGCCGCGGCGTGGTCCCCGACCTAGTCACCGACCAGACCTCAGCGCATGACCCCCTCGTGGGCTACATACCCGTGGGGCTCTCTTTAGACCAAGCCGCCGCTTTGCGCCAAAGTAGCCCCACTGAATACATAGAGAGGGCGATGTCGAGCATGGCCCTGCATGTACAGGCGATGCTCGACCTGCAGCAAGCGGGAGCGCATGTCTTTGATTACGGCAATAATATCCGTCAGCAAGCCAAGGAGGCAGGCATAACAAATGCTTTTGACTTCCCCGGTTTTGTGCCCGCCTACATTCGCCCCCTGTTTTGCGAGGGCAAGGGCCCCTTCCGCTGGGTGGCCCTCTCGGGTGAGGTCGAAGATATATACAAAACCGATGCCTTGGTGCTAGAGCTTTTCCCCGAAGATGCGGCCCTAAAACGCTGGATTACCATGGCGCAAGAGAGGGTGGCCTTCCAAGGTTTGCCTGCCCGTATCTGCTGGCTTGGTTATGGTGAGAGGGCTAAATTTGGCCTGGCCATCAATGAAATGGTGCGCACGGGTGAGCTTAAGGCCCCCATCGTTATCGGACGCGACCACCTCGATTGCGGGTCGGTCGCCTCGCCTAACCGCGAGACCGAGGCCATGCAGGACGGTTCCGACGCCATAGCTGACTGGCCCATTCTTAATGCGCTTCTCAATTCGGTCGCCGGTGCCAGCTGGGTCAGCGTTCATCATGGCGGCGGAGTGGGCATCGGGTTCTCTATCCATGCCGGCATGGTGGTGGTGGCCGACGGCACCGACCTAGCCCGTACCCGCTTAGAGAGGGTGCTCACCACCGACCCCGGCACGGGCGTCATGCGTCATGCCGATGCCGGCTACGAGCTGGCCTGCCAAGTCGCCGTCGAGCGTGGCGTCAAAATTCCGATGTTAAAGAGGGGTTAGAAAGATGAAGTTAGTACAATGCGTGCCGAACTTTAGCGAAGGCCGCCGCCCCGAGGTCATCGCCGCAATCCTCGCTGCCATCACCGCGGTGCCTCTGGTGCGGCTACTTGACCACAAGCCCGATGCCGACCACAACCGCGTGGTAGTTACCATGGTGGGCGAACCCGCCGCTGTTCTCGAGGCCGCTTTTCGGGCCACTGCTAAGGCGCGGGACTTGATAGACATGGAGCAGCACAGTGGCGAACACCCCCGCATGGGGGCTGCCGATGTCATACCATTCGTGCCGCTGGGCACCACCACCATGGACGACTGTGTGGCCTTGGCCGAGGCCCTCGGCGAGCGCATTGCCCGCGAGCTTAACATACCCGTCTACCTCTACGAAAGAGCCGCTCGGCGGCCCGAGCGCCAAAACCTCGCCGAGGTGCGGCGTGGAGAGTACGAAGGGCTTAAACTAGAGATAGTGAAGCCCGAGCGTCAGCCGGATTTTGGCCCCGCTAGGCTACACCCTACGGCCGGAGCCACGGTGGTGGGGGCTCGCCCCCCCTTGGTGGCGTTTAATGTCAACCTTGATACGGCCGATGTGAAAGTGGCCAAGGCCATTGCCAAGACGGTTCGTGAATCGAGCGGCGGGCTCCCCGCCGTCAAGGGCCTAGGCCTCATGCTCGAGGCCACGGGCCAGGCCCAAATCTCCATGAACATGGTGGACTACAATGTAACCGGTCTGCATGTGGTCTTTGAGGCCATTAAGAAAGAGGCTGCCAAGCATGGGGTCAAGGTGGCCAACAGCGAAGTGATCGGGCTACTCCCTGCCAAGGCCCTTCTTGATGTCGCCAGGCACTACCTAGCTTTAACGGACTTTAGTCCAGAGCAGGTTCTGGAGCTAAAGCTCGCCACCCCCGATGAAAGCTAGTCTATGGGTTGCTAACGGCCAAGTTGTAACCACCGTCGGGCACAGCACCTCCCCCCAAGTCGGTCCGGCACTGGGCGAAGTCTTGCGGTATACAGACGGTCATGTCCTCGTCGATGGGGACAAAATCCTCTTGGTGACCGATAACTACGCCCAAGCCAAAGCTATGTGTGATGCTCAGACGGAGGTGGTAGATGCCACAGATCGATTGGTGCTGCCGGGCTATGTGGACTGCCACACTCACTTGAGTTTTGCCGGTTGGCGCGACCACGAACTGCCCCTGCGCCTTGCCGGACGGAGCTATCTAGATATTTTGGCTGCCGGCGGCGGCATTATCAGCACTGTGCAAAAGACGCGCGCGGCAACCCCCTCCGCCCTTCTCGCCACGGTACTGGCAACCCTAGACACCATGCTGCTCCACGGTACCACCACGGTCGAGGCCAAGAGTGGCTATGGGCTAAACCTCGAGACCGAGCTAAAACAGCTCTGCGTCCTGCGCGAGGCCGGCACAAGGCACCCGGTGGAGGTGGTGCGCACCTTCATGGGGGCGCATGCTTTGCCCCCGGAGTATAAAAACGCGCGGGAAGAATATATAGCAATTATTCTAGACCAGATGCTGCCCCAGGTTGCCGCCGAAGGTCTAGCCGAGTTTTGCGATTGCTTTTGCGAAAACAAGGCCTTTACCATTGACGAATGCCGCTCCATACTGCTACGGGCCAAGGCGCTGGGGCTGGGGGCGAAGGTCCATGCTGACGAAATAACCCCCCTAGGTGGTGCTTTGCTCGCGGCCGAGGTCAAGGCAGTATCGGCCGAGCACCTCATCCATGCCGACCGCGAGCATCTCCGGGCCATGGCCGAAGCCCAGGTGGTGGCCATCCTCCTGCCGGCAACCTCCTTTATCTTGCAGACCGCGAAAAGAGCCGATGTGAAGTCCATGCTAGAATTAGGCGTCGCCATCGCCATTGCCACCGACTACAATCCCGGCACCTCGCCCTTGCCCAATATGCAGCTTTTGCAGTCCTTCGCCTGTTTTCACTATGGCTTAACGCCCGCCCAGGCCTTTGCTGCCTCGACCATCAATGCGGCGCATGCCATCGGTCGCGCCAAGGACTCCGGCAGTCTCGAAGTCGGCAAGCAAGCCGACGTAATTATCCAGAAGGCACCCACCCTAGATTTTGTGCCCTACCACCTCGGGGTTAACTTAGTGGAATCTGTCATCAAGAGAGGCAAGAGAGTGGTAAATAAAGGAGGATGTATGTATGGTTAAGGGAAAAAAGAAAAAGAAAGTCATGCCAACTGTCCAGAAGAAACAAGCACCAAAGATAGACATGTGGGTCTATATGGTGGGCGGCGCCGCCCTTGGTCTCTTGGTATGGTTTCTCTACCGCCTAGTCGTAGGATCATAGGAGGGCATTATTCGTGGCATTATACGAGGAACCCTACGGGGCGATACTAGAGGCCTTAGCGAGCGGCACCCCCACCCCCGGCGGTGGCACCGCCGCCGCCCTCGCCGGAGCCATGGCGGCTTCGTTGGCGGAGATGGTGGCCAACTTAACCCTAAACCGCAAAAAGTATATTGCGGTACAGCCCCAGATGGAGCAGGTAGCCAAAGAGGCCGGGGAGCTCCGCGCGCGGCTACTAAGCCTGGCGGACGAAGACGCCGCTGTCTACCTAGGGGTGATGGCCGCATACAAACTCCCCAAGGGCAGTGACAGCGAAGTAATTGAGAGAAACGGCGCCATTCTGCGGGCGATAGAGCAGGCGGCAAGGGTTCCACTGACCACTGCCGACTGTGCTCTTAGGCTCCTAGAGTTGGTGAGCACCGTGGCCCAAAAGGGCAACCAAAACGCCCTGACCGATGCCGGCGTGGCCATGCTCCTCGGCCAGGCAGCCGTGGAGGGTGCCCTCTACAATGTCTACATCAATCTCTCCTCCCTAGAGCACAAGCCTTCATGGGCCATCAGCATGACAGAAGAAGCCGAGAACATTGCTCGGCAGGCATCCGCCTTGCAGCTCACGGTGCGCGAGCAACTGCAGGCAATAAAGTAGAGGAAGGCAGGTAGCTTTATGAAATCAGATATCGAAATTGCCCAGAGCGCCGACATGCTCCCCATTGTCGAGATAGCGCGTAGCATCGGCATTAGCGAGGACGACCTTGAACTCTATGGCAAGTACAAGGCCAAGGTTGCGCCTGCGGTGGCTGAGCGCTTAGCGCAAGAGCCCGATGGCCACCTTATCTTGGTGACCGCCATCAACCCCACCGCGGCCGGCGAGGGCAAGACCACGACTACGGTCGGCTTGGGGCAGGCCCTAGCCAAGTTAGGCAAGAAAACCGCCATCGCCCTAAGAGAGCCTTCGCTTGGACCTAGCATGGGGGTCAAGGGAGGAGCCGCCGGTGGTGGGTTCTCACAAGTGGTGCCCATGGAGGACATCAACCTGCATTTTACCGGCGACTTGCACGCCATCACCACCGCCCACAATATGCTAAGTGCCATCCTAGACAACCATATCCACCAGGGCAATGCCCTAAGTATCGACACCCGCCGCATTACCTGGCGCCGCGCCATGGACATGAATGACCGCGCCATCAGGCAGACCATCGTCGGCCTAGGGGGTAAGAACAACGGCGTGCCCCGCGAAGACGGCTTTGACATCACCGTGGCTTCCGAGGTCATGGCCATTCTCTGCTTGGCTCTTGATATCAGCGACCTCAAGGAGCGTCTCGGGCGCATCGTGGTGGCTTACAATAACGACCGGCTGCCCATTACCGTGGCCGATCTCAAAGTTGCCGGCGCCATGGCCGCTTTGCTCAAGGACGCCATCAAGCCGAACTTAGTGCAGACCCTAGAAAATGTCCCCGCTTTTATCCACGGCGGCCCCTTCGCCAACATCGCCCATGGTTGCAACTCAGTGCAGGCCACCAAGCTCGCCCTCAAGGTGGCCGACTATGTGGTCACCGAGGCCGGCTTTGGCGCCGACCTAGGGGCGGAAAAGTTCTTTAACATCAAGTGCCGTTTTGCTGGACTTAAACCGAAAGTGGCGGTCATTGTGGCCACCGCCCGCGCCCTCAAGCTGCATGGCAATGCCGATGTCAAAAACCTAAACACCGAGAATCTGGCGGCCCTGAAGCTCGGTGTAGCCAACCTAGAGCGGCACATTGAGTCTATGCACAAGTTTGGCGTGCCAGCCGTAGTGGCCATTAACCGCTTCCCGGCCGATACCGAGGCTGAGCTCGCTCTTATCGCCGAGAGCTGCCAAAAGATTGGTGCCAAGGTGGCCCTGTCCGAGGTCTGGGCCAAGGGCGGGGAGGGTGGCCAGGCGTTGGCCGAAGCCGTGCTCGACACTATCGCCAACGAGCCATCCAACTTCAAGCCCCTGTACGATGCAGCTTTGCCCATCAAAGAGAAGATAGCCATTATTGCCCGGGAAATTTACGGGGCCGATGGGGTCGACTTCACTAAAGAAGCCGAAAACACCGTGCGCCAATTTAATAAACTTGGGTTTGACAAAATGCCCATCTGCATGGCCAAGACCCAGTACTCCGTTTCCGATGACCCCAGCCTCTTGGGGCGCCCGCGCGGATTTAAAATCACCGTGCGCGAACTTCGAGTCTCCCGCGGGGCCGGGTTCATCGTGGCCCTGACCGGCGACATCATGACCATGCCCGGTCTCCCCAAGGAACCGGCCGCCGAAAAGATCGATGTCGATGCCGACGGCAAAATCTCGGGCCTATTTTAAAAGAAAATCCCCTAGGTGCAGAGGCACCTAGGGGATTTAACTTAAAATCCGGACCAGAACTATTGAGTGCGGCCCTGCTCCTTGGAATGTATATAGTACCTTATCGACAGGCCAAGTAGGCCCCCTACGAGAAACACCAGGCCGCTAAGCAACCGATCCGTTAGAAACAGCAGCATTCCGGCTCCCAAGGCAATGAAGAAGATGTACTCCGCTATCCTCCACTTACTCACTTTTGCACCCCCTGCCGTATTTTGACTACTGGGAGGTTTCCTCTGGTCTCTGGTCACAACCACCGACTGATACAGTCTCCTTTCATTGTATTTCAAAACAGGAGCATATGCAACAGTTTACACGCAATTTAGGTTGGTGACGCGGACGATGCTGTAGCGCCGGCACAAAAACCGGCGACCTCGGCCAACCTCGGGTTACGGGCTGGGGGAGGGTCGGCGTGCCATGTCACGCCGCTACCGCTACCTTTATCGACGCAATACGACACAATTAGCACCAATTATAGAAGTATAATATCAACATACGATTGACAACTGAAGAGAGGGGGGTA
>QLUC01000045.1 GCA_018725275.1 Bacillota bacterium
CGCAAAGATAGGGGACGGGGCGAGCGAGGGTCATCGTAGCAACGCACCACTGGTGCGTTGTCCAAAAACTGGGCTAGTCTACCGTTGTCTGTGCATAAAGTAGTGTCGGGGGCATACGAGGATTCCTGTGCCCGCTTTTTTACGTTGCCTTAGTATGGGTTGCACACTACTTTAACATTCCTCTGCTAAAGTGGTTTGTGACAAAGTTTTTCACATACAATTTTGAGGAGGAATAAAGAGTGTTTATGAAAAGGAGCCTGAAGGTAAAAGCCTTGGCTATTCTATTCTGTGCTTCGCTCCTGGTTTCCCTGCTACCCACCGCCACCATGGCGACGACGCGCCCGATCACGATGGAGTTTGACGGCCGTCTTATAGCAAGTGAAGTCCCGCCAATTATCGTCGGCGGTCGCACTTTGGTGCCCATGCGCGTCGTTTTTGAAACGCTAGGTGCCTTGGTAACATGGGATGAAAACACGAGGACTGTGACCGGGCACAAGGCGGGGAATGTCATTGTGCTCACTATCGGCAACCCTACCGCCACCGTCAACGGCAGCCCGGTACGCCTTGACCAGGCCCCGCGGATAACTGCCGGACGCACCTTGGTGCCGCTGCGCTTTGTGGCCGAAACACTGGGTGCCCTGGTAGAGTGGGATGAAAGCAGGGCGCTCGTCAAAATAACCAGCACCACGGCGTCTCAGCGCCGCTCACCCCTCGACCGTACTCTGCGCCTGACCACCGGCGGCGCGAGCTTCCCCTTCCCTCTGTATGCTCGCCTAACCGCAGAGTATGCGCGCATCACCGCTCCCACCATCCAGATTGATTACGCCTCGGTAGGCTCCGGCGCTGGCATTCGCGGCCTTTTAGCGAGAACATTCGACTTCGCCGGCACCGATGCCCCACTGACCGATGAACAGATGGCCCAGGTGTTGCCAAACCAGGTGCTACATATCCCCACCGTCATGGGCGCCGTCGCGGTCATCTACAATGTCGAAGGAGTCCGCACCGGCCTGAGGCTAACTGCAGATGTCTTGGCCGACATTTTCCTTGGCCGCCTCACGCACTGGAATGACCCCCGGATTGTGCAGCTAAATGCCGGTGTAACGTTGCCCAACCAGCGCATCACCGTAGTGCGCCGCTCGGACGCCAGCGGAACGACATTTATCTTCACCGACTACCTTTCGGCAGTGAGCGAGCCTTGGAGAACCGGGCCTTCGCGAGGCACCGCAGTAGCTTGGCCCTCCCCCGGCAATGTCGGGGCGCGCGGTAACGAAGGTGTTTCGGCTCAAGTCGGGCAAATCCCAGGTGCGATAGGCTATGTGGAGCTCTCGCATGCCATCATCAACAAGCTGGACACCGTTATTTTGCGCAACCGCGCCGGCAACTTTGTCGCCCCCTCCGTGGCGGCCACGACCGCGGCAGCTGCCGGTCTGGCTAGGGAAATACCTGCCGATATGCGGGCCTCCTTGGTTAACTCCCCCGGTGCTAACGCCTACCCGATTGTGGGGCTGACTTGGATAATCGTCTACCGCGACCAAACCGACTTGGCCAAGGCCACCTCGATGGTAGACTTCCTGCGTTGGGCGGTGGTGGAGCGCAACCTTGAGCCTTTCGCCGAAGAACTGCACTACGCTCCCCTGGCGCAAGAACTCATCGATCGCGTGCGCGAGCAATTGCGGACACTGACCTTTCATGGCCTGCCCATCTGGAGATAAGGTAGGGGAAGGGTTCTTCCCCTACTTGACCGCCTCGGCCGCCGCACTGCTCCTGCTCTTGGTGGCCGGTATTTTGCTCATCGTCTTCAGAGGTGCCTGGCCGGCGCTGCACACCTTTGGCCTCGCCTTCTTGTTCGAAACTGTTTGGAATCCGGTGGCAGATGTTTATGGCGCTGCCCCGGCGATACTGGGAACCATCATCACCTCCCTCTTGGCGCTGGCGCTGGCTGGCCCTCTCGGCGTAGGCACGGCCATTTTCTTGAGTGAGCTGGCACCGCTTTGGCTGAGAAAACCGGCTTCGTTTGTGGTGGAGTTATTGGCGGCCGTGCCAAGCATTGTCTATGGGCTATGGGGGCTATTTGTTCTAGCCCCCATCATGCGGACTGTGGTGGGAGCCTGGCTCGAAAAAAACCTTGGCTTCTTGCCTATGTTTCAAGGCCCCTCCATCGGCGTCGGTGTGTTGACGGCGTCGGTAGTTTTGACCATCGTCATCTTGCCGACCATTACGGCTATTTCTCGCGAAGTAATGCGGGCGGTGCCTAGTGAACTGCGCGAGGGCATGTACGCTTTGGGCGCAACACGCTGGGAAGTCATTTCGCGAGTTGTGCTACCAAATAGTAGAACCGGCATTCTGGGAGCTTTGCTTTTAGCGCTCGGTCGGGCCATTGGCGAGGCCATGGCGGTGACGATGGTCATCGGCAATGCCAATGCCATCCCCACCAGCTTCTTGGCACCGGCGCAGACGGCCGCTTCGCAAATTGTCAATGAGTTTCCGGAGGCCTTCGACCTGCATCTGTCATCGCTGTTTTTGCTCGGCCTAGTGCTCTTAGTGATTACCCTCGTCATCAATGCCAGCGCTGTCTGGCTCGTCTACCGGACCAATCAAAATGCAGGAGGTGCATTGATCCGCCATGAACGGTAAGCAATTGCGCCTAGCCAAAAGCTACTTATGGGAAGTAATCTGCCTGCTTTCGGGTTTCTCGGCCATGGCGGTACTCTTTTTTATTCTTTACTACATTGTGCGCCGCGGGGCAGGGGTCATAAATCTCTCCTTTCTCACGAATCTACCTACTCCGGTAGGTGTTCCCGGCGGCGGCATCGGCAACGCGATCGTCGGGTCTGCCATTATGGTGGGGATAGGCACCCTTTTGGCCGTGCCCCAGGGCATTGCCGCCGCAATTTATCTTGACCAACACCGCGAAAGTAGGCTGGCAATAGTTACGCGCTTTGCCGCTCGGGTTTTAACCGGCGTACCCTCCCTAATTGTCGGCCTATTTGTCTTCACCTTGATGGTGCTCCGCACGGGTCGTTACTCGGCTTTGGCGGGGGGCCTCGCTTTGGCGGTAATGATGGTGCCGGTGATTACTCTCTCGGCCGAGGAGATGCTCCGCCTAGTGCCCTCCACCTGGCGAGAGGCCTCGCTGGCGCTTGGGGCCACCCACAGGCAGACGGTGCTGCGCCTGGTATTGCCGGCGGCGACCAAGGGCATCACGGTCGGCATAATGTTGGCTATTGCTTTGGCCGCGGGTCAAACCGCACCAATTTTGCTTACCGCGCTAACCAGCCGTTTTTGGCTGGAGAACCTGCAGCAACCCACGGCTTCCCTGCCGGTGCTCATTTATAGCTACGCCATCACCCCTTTTGCCGATTGGCAGCAGCAAGCCTGGGGCGCCGCCTTGGTGCTGGTAGTGATGGTGCTCCTGCTCAATGTGGCCGCACAGCTATTTGTCGCCGCTAGGAACAGGGAGGTGTAGTATGGCCGAAAGCGTAACTGTCGAAAATTTATCTTTTTGGTTTGGCAAGCAACAGGTGCTCAAGGATATTTCCCTGTCAGCGCAGGCCAGAGAAGTGACGGCGTTAATCGGTCCCTCAGGCTGCGGCAAGACCACCTTGCTCCGCTGCATCAATCGCCTCTACCGTCTATACTCCGGGGCTAGTATTACCGGTAAAATAACCGTGGGCACAGAAAATGTTCTCGACCCGCGTATTGACCAAGTGGAGCTCAGGCGGCGGGTGGGGATGATCTTTCAAAAGCCCAATCCCTTCCCCCATTTGTCGATTTTTGAGAATGTGGCGGCTGGCATTCGTTTGCATGGCCTAGCGCAGGGCCGCGAGGTGGCGGAACGAGTGGAAAGTTGTTTGAAGAAAGTAGCGCTTTGGGAAGAAGTCAAAGATCGGCTAGATCGCCCCGGCACCATGCTCTCCATCGGTCAACAGCAGCGCCTGTGCTTCGCTCGCACCTTGGCCGTGGAGCCTAGGGTGTTCTTGATGGATGAGCCCTGTGCCTCGCTTGACCCGGTGAGCACCATGCGCATCGAAGAGCTGATTCGAGAGCTGCACAAGGAGTACACGGTCATCATTGTCACCCATAATATGCAACAGGCGGCCCGCATCTCGCAGCAGACAGCCTTTGTCCTCAATGGTGAAGTGGTGGAAGTGGGTCGCACCGCCGAGATGTTCGTGCGCACTCGCGACGAGAGAACCGAGGCCTACCTGACGGGGAAAATGGGCTAAAAAAGCACGGACTACATCGGCAAGCAAGCAGTGCTCTGGCGCTTTTAGCGCGCTGCCGCTACGGGGGTCGGCGTGCCATGTCACGCCGCTACTTGGGATGTTGTAGCGCCGGCACAAAAACCGGCGAGGAAAGCTTCCGTAACAACGCACTGTTGGTGCGTTGTTTTTCAGTTGTCGAAAAAACGCCATGGGTGAAGGTGTTTATAATCTTGCTTGGTGGTGAAATAAGTGGTCTAAACGCATGGCCTATGTTAGGATAATGAGTTAATAGACATACTAGGTGAAGGGGGTAGGGGCATGAGAGAGGGCTACACTTTTGATGATGTCTTGCTGGTTCCCCGCAAGTCTGAGGTTTTGCCTCGGGATGCGGAAACCGCGACATGGCTGACTAAGGACATCAGGCTGAATATCCCCATTTTGAGTGCGGGGATGGACACGGTGACGGAGGCCCGCATGGCTATCGCCATGGCCCGCGAGGGGGGTCTGGGTGTAATCCACAAGAATATGAGTGTGGAAGAGCAGGCGTCGGAAGTGGACAGGGTGAAGCGCTCTGAGCATGGAGTAATCACCGACCCTATTTTCTTGTCGCCGGATCACCTGATTCGCGATGCGCTGCGTCTCATGGAGCGCTACCACATCTCGGGGGTGCCGATTACGGTGCAGGGGAAATTAGTCGGCATCATCACTAACCGCGACATTCGTTTTGAAGTGGACCTCGATGCGAAAATAGATACGGCGATGACGAAGGAAAACCTAGTGACGGCCTCAAGGGGCACCACTCTAGACGAGGCCAAGGCCATTCTCTGGAAGCACAAAATCGAAAAATTGCCCTTGGTAGACAATAATTTTCAGCTGGTGGGCCTAATAACCATCAAGGATATCGAAAAAACTCGGATGTACCCTCACTCCACCAAGGATGCCCTAGGTAGGTTGCGCGTGGCGGCGGCGATAGGGGTAGGACCGGGCAACATGGAGCGCGCCGCGGCTTTGGTGGCCTCGGGCGTGGATGTTTTAGTTGTCGATACCGCGCATGGACATTCGAGTGGGGTACTCCACCAAGTGCGCGAGATAAAGGCGGCCTGGCCGAAAATGGCCTTGGTAGCCGGCAACATAGCTACCGCCGAGGCAGTGTGCGACTTGATTGCAGCGGGTGCGGACGCCCTCAAGGTGGGCATCGGCCCGGGTTCCATCTGCACTACGCGGGTGGTTGCCGGTGTGGGGGTGCCACAAATTACCGCCATTATGGACTGTGCCCAGGCGGCAGCTCCCTACGGTGTGCCCGTCATTGCCGACGGCGGCATTAAGTATTCGGGCGATGTGGTCAAGGCTTTAGCGGCCGGTGCGGCCACCGTCATGCTGGGCAACCTTTTAGCCGGAACTGAGGAAAGCCCGGGCGAGACCGAGGTCTACCAGGGGCGCACCTACAAAGTCTATCGTGGGATGGGCAGCCTGGCTTCCATGGAGCGAGGCTCTAAGGACCGCTACTTCCAAGAGCAACAGAGTAAGTCTGTGCCCGAGGGCATCGAAGGGCGCGTGCCCTACCGCGGTCCCTTGGCGGAGACCATCTACCAAGTTGTCGGGGGCTTGAAGTCCGGTATGGGATATTGCGGTTGCCAGTCCATTCTAGAGCTACAAAGAGCGACGGAGTTCATGAAGATAACGGCCGCGGGGCTCAGGGAAAGCCACCCGCACGACGTTAACATCACCAAGGAAGCGCCTAATTACAGTCGCTCTTAACATTATCTTAATCTTGCCGCTTAATAGGCAGGATTAGTTCCTTCCCCTGACGAACTTGTAGCTTGTAAAACGGCAGGTGTTTTTGAAGGAGGAGATTTTGTTTGAAGCAGTTTACCACCGAACAGCTCCGCAATATCTGTCTCGCCGGACATGGCGGGGCAGGCAAGACCAGCTTTCTCGAAGCGGCCTTGTATGGTTGCGGGCACATCGACCGCATGGGCAAGGTGGACGAGGGGACCACGGTCTCTGACCATGATCCGGAGGAAGTAAAGCGGGCTATCTCTATCTCGACATCTCTGGGCCCTTGCGTGGCGCAGGGGCATAAGATCAATTTTATCGACACGCCGGGCTACTTTGATTTTGTGGGCGAGGTTAAAGGTGCCTTGCGGGCGGCGGATGCTGCGCTGATCTTTGCCTGCGCGGTATCGGGGGTCGAGGTGGGCACCGAAAAGGTCTGGGCCTATGCCAGCGAGGGCAATCTGCCGCGCGCCTTCTTTATAAACAAGATGGACCGCGAGAATGCCAACTTTGCGCGGGTGGTCGGGCAGCTAAAAGAAGTCTTTGGCAGTAGCGCCGCTCCCATCCAGATGCCCATTGGGTCTGAGGCCAAACTGGTCGGCATTGTGGACCTGCTCATGGAAAAGGCGTTTTACTACACTGATAGCGGGCGCAAACTAGAAGAAAAACCCATTCCGGCCGAGCTCATGGCCCAGGCGGCGGAGTACCGCGCGGTACTGCTTGAGGCTATTGCGGAGACGGACGACGAGTTGTTAGAGAAGTACCTTGAGGGACAAGAGCTCACTCTTGAAGAAGTCATGCGCGGCGCTAAGGCGGGCATTCTCGCCGGCAAGCTGACGCCTATTTTATGCGGCTCGTCGCTGAAAAATATCGGCATAAAGTCGGCCCTTGATGCCATCATCCGGTACTTCCCTTCCCCGAAGGATTTTGCCCCGCAAAGTGGCGTGAACCCAAAATCAAAGAGCGAGGAACAGCGCCTTTCCGCCGTTACCGCTCCTTTCTCCGCCTTGGTCTTTAAGACCATGGCTGACCCCTATGTGGGCAAGCTTTCGCTCTTTAGGGTCTACTCGGGGGCCATAAAATCAGATTCATCGGTCTTTAATAGCACTAAGGAAAACGCCGAGCGCATCGGGCAGCTCTTTGTCGTGCGGGGCAAGACGCAGGAAGCCGTCACCGAACTCATAGCCGGGGACATCGGTGCCGTGGCTAAACTACAGGCCACCGCCACCGGCGATACCCTCGCCGATAAAGAACACCCCATTCGTTACCAAGGAGTGGCCTTCCCTCGGCCCACCATTTCGATGGCGGTCGAGCCAAAATCCAAGGGCGATGAAGAAAAGATAGGCAGTTCCTTTAGCCGCCTGCAAGAAGAAGACCTTACCTTTATGGTGCGGCGCGAAACCGAAACCCGGCAGACCATTATCTCGGGCATGGGTGAGCTGCATCTTGAAGTCATCGTCAGCCGCATTGCCAAGAAATTTGGCGTCGAGGTGGTCATCTCGCTACCTAAAGTGCCTTACCGCGAGACCATTCGCAGCTCGGTGCGCATGGAGGGCAAGCACAAGAAGCAATCCGGCGGCAAGGGGCAGTTCGGCCATGTGTGGATTGAAATGGAACCAACGGAAGCGGGATTGGGCTTTGAATTTGTGGACAAGGTCTTTGGCGGTGCTGTGCCTCGCCAGTATATCCCAGCCGTCGAGAAGGGCATTAGAGAGACGCTGGATGAGGGCGTCATTGCCGGTTATCGGGTCGTCGATGTGCGCGTGACGCTGGTGGATGGGTCAAGTCATCCGGTGGACTCTTCGGAAATGGCCTTTAAGATTGCCGGTGCGCTCGCCTTTAAGAAGGCTTTTGCCGCCTGCCGGCCCATTCTCCTTGAGCCCATCGTCAACCTTGAGGTGAAGGTCCCCGATACCGACATGGGCACCATTATCGGCGACTTAAATAAAAAGCGGGGCCGCATTCTCGGCATGGAGCCCCAAGATGGCATGCAGTTAGTTAAAGCACAGGCACCCTTGGGCGAGCTGTTCAAGTATGCTACGGACCTGCGTTCCATGACCCAGGGCAGGGCGTCCTTCATTACGCAGCATTCCCACTACGAAGAGGTGCCCAGTAACGTGGCCGACCCAATCATCGCCGCTGCCGCCAAGAAGGAAGAAGAATAATTAGAATAAGGGGCATGCTATGTATCCGACAGTCTACTTGCAAAAAGAGCGCCGTCCGCGGATTATGGCGGGTCACCCTTGGATTTTTCAAAGCGATATTGGGCGTATAGCCGGTACGCCCCTTGCCGGGGGACTGGTAAGAGTGCAGAACCACGCGGGTGCTTTTGTGGGCGTCGGGTACTACAACCCCGATAGCCAAATTACGGTGCGCCTTTTGACTAGGCAGGACGAAGAGATAAACCCCCACTTTTTTCAAAGGCGCATCGGCGAAGCGCTTTCCCTGCGCCAAAAAGTGGTGGATAAAGACACTACCGCCTACCGTCTGGTGCACAGCGAGGCCGATTACTTGCCGGGGCTGATAGTCGACATCTATGGTCAATATGCGGTAATGCAGGTGTTGACGCTAGGGCTTGAGCCCTATACTGAAATCATCGCCGAGTGTTTGCGCGACACCTTAGGAATCAAGGGCCTAGTCCTCCGTAACGACGTGTCCGTGCGTCGGCTGGAAGGGTTAGACCTGGGCGTTAGTTTTCTCGGGGATTCTTTCTCCCCTCAGGTGGAGGTCAAGGAGAATGGTCTTCGCCTCGAGGTAAATCTGTGGTCAGGGCAAAAAACGGGTTACTTCCTCGACCAACGCGAAAACCGCGCCTTTATTCGGCCTTTTGTGCAAGGGGTGCGAGTGCTCGACTGCTTTAGCCACACTGGGTCATTTGCGGTGCATGCCGCGCATTTTGGTGCGAGCGAGGTCACGGCGGTGGACATTGCGGCGACAGCGGTAGAGGGGACCTTGAAAAATGCCGCCCTGAACAACCTGCCTAATATCTCGGCCGTCATGGCCAATGCCTTTGATTTTCTCAGAGAGCAGGTTGATGCGCGAGAGCGCTACGGTGCGGTGCTCATCGACCCGCCAGCCTTCACGAAAAGCAAGGCCTCCCTCCCTGCCGCGCGGCGCGGCTACAAGGAGGTCAACTTAAGGGGCATGAAACTCGTGAGCCCCGGCGGATACCTCGTTACCTCAAGTTGCTCTTACCACTTGTCCCGCGAAGATTTTTTGGCCATTCTAAACGAAGCCGCCGCGGACGCCCATCGCCAAGTGAAAGTGGTGGCTATTCGCGGCCAGGCGATGGATCACCCCCTGCTCTTGGCCGCGCGGGAGACGAGTTACCTCAAATTTGTGGTGCTCCAGGTTTGGTAAAGATCAGGTTTGGTAAAGATGTTGTAGTAAGGCCGTCGCGAGGAATCGCGGCGGCTTTTTTGCTTTAAGTAGCCAAACCGCGCCAGAAAACCGCGCTAACGCGAGCAATTTGCAGCTAGGGCAGGCAACAGAGCAAATTGTGCCCCAGAACGCTTATTTTGGTAGTTGAGAAGGCCGGTTGGGTATACTATCATAAAGGTCAGGGAAGGACAAAGAAGGAAGTGCCGCAATGCCCAACTTGGCGGATGTCATCGAGGCCTACCTAGTAGAACTGCTGCAACAGGCAGAGCAGAGGTCTATTGTCATACAGCGCAGCGATTTGGCCGCACTCTTTGCTTGTGCGCCTTCGCAGGTCAGCTATGTCCTGCAGACACGTTTTATACCTCAGCGCGGCTACCTAGTCGAAACCCGCCGCGGCGGAGGTGGGTACATACGCATCACCGGCTTGTTGCCGAGTGTTGACGAGTTGTGGAGGCAGGCTCTGGAGATTTCGTCCTTCGCGCTGACCACAAACGATGCCCGCCACCTCATCGGCCTCTTGTACCAAGCCAGACTGATCACGGCACGGGAGGCGCGACTGCTCCGGGTGGCGCTAGAGAGGGCAGTCCTCCGCCTCGAGCAACCTTGGCACGACGAGGTGCGCGCCGAACTAATGCGGTCTATGTTGGCCACTTTAATGACCAGTAGGGAGGAATAAAGAATGCTCTGTGAAGAATGCAGGAAACACCAAGCCAACGTTCATGTCACACAGGTCTTAAATGGGGAGCGAACCGAGAAGAATCTGTGTGAGCACTGCGCGCAGGCGATGGGCGAGCTGGACCTTGCGGGCCTTGGGTCGGGTAGTTTTAATATTAACAACTTATTGGCGGGAATTATGAGCATGGAGCAGGGGTCGCTCGCGCTAAAGTCGCGCGGCCTGGCTTGTGCTACCTGTGGAATGGACTATCGGCGCTTTGCCGAGGGTGGAAGGCTAGGCTGTGCCGATTGCTACCAGACTTTTAGCCGCCAACTGGCACCGTTACTCAAGCGCATCCACGGTACCCCCACCCATCAGGGTAAGCTGCCGAGCCGCGGCGCACTGTCCGTGAACCGCAAGCGACACCTCAGCCGTTTAAAGGGCGAACTCAAGGCGGCGGTGGAGCAGGAGCATTTTGAACGGGCGGCCGAAATTAGAGATCAAATTAAGCGGGTAGAGCAAGGAGGGTGAGCACAGTGGATTGCCGAGCAAAGTGGGTAGCAGGCGGAGAGACTTCCGATCCGATCGTCATTTCTAGCCGGGTGCGTCTAGCGCGAAATCTGAAGGGCATTCCTTTCCCCGGAGCCATGAGCAGTAAAGAGGGCAGTGAGGTCCTCTCGCGCGTCGCCACATTGCTAGAGCAGAAGGCACCGCATGGGTATGAAGTATTTTACATGGCGAAAATGCCCCAAGTCGAGCGCTTAGCCCTCGTCGAGGAGCACCTTATAAGTTATGACTTGGCGAACAAAACAGAGGGTGCGGTGGCAATTTCGCGGGATGGTGCTACCTCGGTCATGTTGAATGAAGAGGACCATCTGCGCATTCAGGCGCTACTCCCCGGGCTTTCTCTGGAGGAGGCTTGGCAGACGGCGGATAGCTGTGATGACTTCCTTGAAGCAGAACTCGATTTCGCTTTTCACGAGGACTACGGTTACCTCACTGCCTGCCCCACCAATGTGGGCACAGGCATGCGCGCCTCAGTCATGCTCCATCTGCCCGCCTTGGTCGAGTCAAGGCAGATTGGGCGTCTCTTGGCGGCCATTGGCCAGTTTGGCCTGATGGCCCGCGGTCTTTATGGCGAAGGTACAGAGGCTAAGGGCAGTATATTCCAGATTTCTAACCAGGTTACCTGCGGTATCGCGGAAGATGAAATTGTCCGCAATCTAAAAGCCGTGGTAGAGCAAATCAAGGCCCAAGAACAGGCGCACCTGCAGAAGATGGTCGCTCTGCAGCGCGCAAAAATAGAAGATAGGGTCTATCGTGCTCTCGGTCTTTTGACCAATGCCCGGGTGCTTGACAGCAGCGAGGCCATGGTCCTCTTGTCGGAGCTTCGCCTAGGGGTTTCGGCAGGTCTGCTTTCCCTGCCGGTGGGGGTATTATCGGAGCTCTTGGTCTTAATGCAGCCTGGGGTACTGCAGACAGTGAACAAGGTTAATTTAGACGCCTTGGAGCGCGATATAAAGCGCGGGGAGATCGTCCGCCGGCGTCTCTTAGAGGTTTTAGGGAGGGAAAAACAATGATGTTTCCATTAATGCCGGGCGCAGAGCAGGTGCTCGCCGCCGCCGAGGAAAATGCGCGGCAGCTCAAGCATGCCATTGTCGGAACGGAGCATCTCCTGCTTGGGGTGGTAATGACCCTGACGGGAGAACGGGCTGAAGCCCTACAAAATTTGGGTCTGACCAAGGAGCGGGTGCTCGAACAATTATCGACTCTGGTACCTCTGGGTGAAGGCGGTGCGGTGCAGGGTGCTTCCGCACGGGTGAAGAAAGTTCTGGAGCTTGCTTTCGCCGAGGCACGCAAGCAGGGGTTCGCGGCCATCGATGTCGCGCACATCCTCATCGGCCTCCTGCAAGAGGGTGAAGGGGTTGGAGCCGCCATCCTCATGGCTCTGGGCATCGACCTAGACAGCATGCGGGAGGTTTTCGCCGTTATGGAAGACGGCCCCGAGGAGCCTCTGGCCGAGCGGCCGACTAGTGAAAGCGGCGAGCGGCAGAAAAAACAAAAGGGCAAGACGCCAACCCTCGATGCCCACGGGCGGGACTTTACGAAGCTTGCGCTGGAGGGGGCACTAGACCCGGTGATCGGTCGCGCCAAGGAAATGTCCAGGGTTATCCAGATACTTTCGCGCCGCACGAAGAATAACCCTGTGCTCATCGGTGAGCCTGGGGTGGGTAAGACCGCCATTGTCGAAGGGTTAGCGCAAAAGATCGTGCAGGGCGCCGTGCCGGAGACGCTCCGTGGCAAGAGAGTGGTCGCGCTCGACATGGCGGCGCTGGTTGCCGGCACCAAGTATCGGGGCGAGTTTGAGGAGCGCCTCAAAAAAGTGGTGCAAGAAATACAGCAGGCGCAGAATATTGTGCTTTTTATTGATGAAATGCATACCATTATCGGTGCCGGCGGGGCCGAAGGGGCCATTGACGCGAGCAATATCCTTAAGCCGGCCTTGGCGAGGGGGGAGCTGCAGTGTGTAGGCGCGACCACCCTCGATGAGTATCGCCGGCACGTGGAGAGGGACCCGGCCCTAGAAAGGCGGTTTCAGCCGGTCATGGTCGATGCGCCGACACAAGAGGCCGCCATTGAGATTCTCAAGGGTCTCCGGGACCTTTACGAGGCCCACCATCGGGTGAAAATA
>QLUC01000046.1 GCA_018725275.1 Bacillota bacterium
GGAGCCTACAAAGACGAAGCCGACCTTGATAGGTGCAATGACATCAACAGGGTCTGGTTGCTGAGCCAGCCTGGTCATGGCGGCGACTACGACAACCAATGCAAACACCACGACCAGCGCCACGAGCTTTACATTAAGTCCTTTAGTTTCCTTCACCAAACTGCCCTCCTTCTAGTTTTTTAAAGACGTATTCCCGCACGATGACTTAGTTGGGTAATCGCCCGCTGACACCGCAACTTTATTTCTTGGCTGTTTATTGAGTGCAAAACCCCCCCTTCCCAAACTACCCTACCATCGACCATGGTGAGCAAAACATCATTGCTTTTCAGTTGATACACCAACTGCGCATAGATGTCGACTGCGTGTGCCGGCGAATTATGCAGCCCTGCAAGTGAAACTAAGGCCAAATCAGCCTTTTTGCCCACTTCGATGCTCCCGAGCTCGTCCTCTAGGCCCATCGCTTTGGCTCCGCCCAAGGTAGCCATCTCAAAGACTTTTTTTGCCGGCATGGCTGTAGGCCCGTAGATGGGCTTTTGGATGAGAGCAGCCAGACGCATTTCATGGAACATGTCCAAATTGTTGTTGCAGGGAGCGCCATCAGCAGCTATGGACACATCGACAGCCTTCTCTAGCATCTTGGGAATCGGGGCTATGCCTGAGCCCAGCTTAAGGTTGGATGATGGGCAGTGCACTACCTTGGTGCCGCTCGCGGCCAAGATGTCTAACTCGCTATCATCCACATGGATGCAGTGAGCCAGCACCAGCCTGGGACCCGTCAACCCCAGATGCTCTAGATAGCGGACATTCTGCATACCCCGCTCCCGCTCCACAAGAGATGTCTCGCCCCGGTTTTCGGAGGCATGGGTGTGCACCATGACCCCGTAATGGCGCGATAGGTCTCTCACCCTCACTAGGAGTTCTTCCGTACATGATACGACGAAGCGCGGAGAGAATGCATAGTGCAGGCGTCCGCCGGCGGTATTGTGCCAGCGCTCTAGCAGGCGCACGCTCTCGCGAACAGAACTGTCGGTGTCCTCAAGCAGGGTCTGTGGAACGCTCCGCCCCCAATCCATCATCACCTTGCCCGCCACAGCGCGCATACCGCAATCGGTGATGGCCTGCAAGGCCGAATCGGTGTGATGAACCGTTTCCATGTCGATGATCGCTGTGGTCCCCCCTTGAAACAGCTCCCCGCAGCCAAGCAAAGCCGAATAGTAGATGGAATCAGCGTCATGGGCCCCCTCCAGCGGCCAGATACGCAGCTTCAACCAGTCCAACAATTCCATATCATCAGCGCAACCGCGAAAGATGGTCTGGCACAGATGGATGTGGGGCTGGATAAGGCCGGGGATCAGTGCCTGCCCGGTGGCATCCACCACTTTGTCCGCCTCTTCCCGGTTGCCGTTTACTTCGACAATCCGGTTGCCTTCCACATATACCTGCCCGGTAAAGACCTCGCGCCGCTCGTTCATAGTCACGACCAGTGCATTTTTGAATAGAATGCTCACTTAACTATCCCTCTGTCCTCTTGTAACTTTATGGCCTGCAAGATTTTTTCTGGGGTGGCGGGCAGGTCGGTGATGCGCACGCCCACGGCGTCAAAAATGGCATTGAGTATCGCCGGCGCCACCGGCAAAATGGCAGGCTCACCTATCCCTTTCGCCCCAAATGGCCCGCTAGGCTCCGGGTGTTCGACAATGATGGATTCTACCACCGCCATATCCATGGCCGTCGGCACTAGGTAGCCGGCTAGGTTTGGGTTTTGGATGCGTCCGCTGTCTAGTTGCACCTCTTCCAGCAAAGCATACCCCAGACCCTGCGCCACGCCCCCCTCGATCTGGCCTTCTACTCCGGCGCGATTAATCGCTCGCCCCACGTCATGGGCCGCTACTACCCGCAGCACCTCCACCATGCCGGTTAAGGTGTCCACCTCTACTTCGGCCATGTGCGTGGCAAAGGCGTAGGGCCAGTAGGGCGCGCCTTGTCCGTTTTCTGGGTCGAGGGCCGTGGTATGCGCCGTAAAAGTCGCCTGCCCCATCGTGGTCAGCCCTTCCGCCTGGGCCACAGCAATCGCCTCCGCCAGGGTCACCTTCCGACCGGGCCAGCCACGCACCTCTATCGCCCCCCCGCGCACCACCAGTCCGTCCACCGTATTGACGGCGAGTTTAGGTTTAACCAAATCCAGGAGGGGACGCAGCGCGTCTAAGGCGGCCAGACGCACCGCATTGCCGGTGTTGTAGGTTTGACGGGTAGCTGCGGTAGTCCCGGTATCGGGGGTATTATCGGTATCCCCTGTGGTCACCGTGATATCTGACACCTGCAAGCCGAGCACCTCGGCAGCAATAATGGCGAAGACGGTGCTCGAGCCCTGCCCGCAGTCCACCGCTCCCGTTCTCACGGTAGCTTTGCCACTAGGGTGCAACTCGACTATGGCTGAGGAAACGTCCGGAAAGCCATTGCCGTATCCGGTGCCATAAAATACTGACGCCATGCCTATACCCCGTCGTCTAGCCATAAATCTTGCTCACATCCCATCCCACCAAGCTGCCTGCCTTTTCCATGGTGGCGCGCAAGCCCACGCTGCTTTCTAAAACCTGTCCGGTGGCCGTAGTGCACCCTTCGGTCATGGCGTTTTGCCAACGGACCGCAAAGGGATGCAGTCCAAGGACCCTGGCGACTTCGTCCATCTGCCCTTCATACGCCACAGCCGGCTGCGCCGCACCAAATCCGCGCATGGCGCCGGCAAATGGATTATTGGTGTAGACAGCGTAGGCATCGACTTTAACATTAGGGACAATGTAGGGCCCGGTGGCATGAACCGCCGCCTTGCGCAAGACATTAGTCCCCCATGAGGCATAGGCACCGGTATCGCCGATGATGGTCGCTTCTACCGCAGTGAGGCGCCCCTCCCGAGTCGCCCCGGTGCGATAGTGCATGATCATGGCATGCCTTTTACTATGAGCATGGAAGGATTCTTCGCGGGTACATACTATTTTAACCGGTCGCCCGGTGCGCATGGCTAAGAGCGCCGCCTGCACTTGCAGGGTCATGTCTTCCCTACCCCCGAAGGCCCCCCCTACCGAGCCGCCTACCACCCGAATCATGTCTTCGGGCATGCCTAGCGCTCGCGACAATTCCTTGCGGTCCCAATGGGGATACTGGGTAGCGATGTGCAACACCAACGTTCCGCCGACCTCGATTTCGGCCAAGGCTGCCTCGGTTTGCAGAAATGCATGGTCGACCATCTGGGTGCGATAGGTATTTTCTACCACTACAGCCGCCCTCGCCCAGCCTTCCGCCATATCGCCCCGCCGTATCTTGTGATGACTCAAAATGTTCCCTTCAGGATGGATCAAAGGCGCACCCTCGGCCATGGCCGCTGTTGCATCAAACACGGCCGGCAATTCCACCAACTCAATTTTGACTTTCCGCAGGGCCTCCTCCGCCGCGGCCAAAGTATCTGCGGCAACCGCAACGAGCACATCGTTCACCGAACGCACTAAGTCATGCGCCAAGACCGGCTGGTGCGGAATGATCACGCCATGACCGTTATGCCCAGGGACATCGCGCGCCGTCAACACCGCCCGCACCCCCGGCACCCGCCAGGCATCCGCCAACCCTATGCCTATGATCTTGGCATGGGCCGAGGGACTGTAAAGCAGCTTGCCAAAGAGCATGCCGGGCACGCGTAAATCACCCGGATATTTGGTCGCTCCGGTTGCCTTGTCCCTGGCGTCCACCTTGACCGGCGAGCTACCCACCACTTGATCTTTCACTTGCCTGCACCTGCCTTGTACACCGCTCCGGTTTCTCTTTCAGTCCACTACAGCGGTAGATACTAATGTGCCGGACGGCACATCGACCAAACCGCGACTGGTCAACTTCAACTCTGGGATCACGGGGAGGGCCAAGAAAGATAAAATCATAAAAGGGTCATGCCCTTCTTTCACTCCCATGGCATGGGCAAGATTATTTAGAGCCTGCAGGGCTGCGGCAACATCTTCCATGGAGCCGAACGAAAGTAGCCCGGCGAGTGGCAAAGCAACTCTGGCCAACACTTGGCCATCGCTAACCAGCACCACCCCGCCACCCAATCGCTCAATCTCTTGGACGGCCATGATTATATCCGCATCGTTGGTCCCTAGGACAACAACATTGTGCGCGTCGTGCGCTACCGATGAGGCCATCGCCCCTCTGGTCAACCCAAAACCGCTGACGAGGGCTAGGCCTAAGCTGCCACTTTTGTGATGGCGGTCAATCACGGCTAGTTTCAGGACATCGTTGACAACATCGGCTACAAAAAATCCTTGGGAAATGAGTGGTCGCATCTGCAAGTTGCTCGTGACCACCTGCCCGGGTATGAGGCCGATCACTCTGGCCACCGGAGTAGGGGCCGGAATACAGAGCATCTCCGCCGTCAAGGGGGCTATCTTCATGGCGCAAGCCAACCTAGGCTCCTGGCAATCGCTTGTGGAATGAAGGGCGCGACCATGCTCCGCCACTAAGATGCCCCGCTTATAAACCCTGCTGGGGCGAAAGTCATGCAAATTGTCTAAAACCAAAAAGTCGGCGTCATAACCGGGGGCTAGTGCGCCTAATGTCTTAAGGCCAAAATATTCTGCGGTGTTGATGGTCGCCATCTGGATGGCGACCACCGGATTTAGGCCGGCGGCGACCGCCATACGCACCAAGTGATTGATATGGCCCTCTTGTAACAAGAGTGCAGGATGCCGATCGTCGGTGACAAAGAAGGCACGGCGGGAGGTGTGTGGGGTTACGGCCGGCAAGAGCGCCAAAAGATTCTTGCAGGCCGAGCCCTCCCGAATCATCAAGTGCATCCCGAGGCTCAATTTTTCATGGGCTTCGGCTGCGGTTACACATTCGTGGTCCGAGCGCATGCCGGCAAATACATATCTATGCAGGTCCTTGCCTTGTAAGCCCGGCGCATGGCCGTCGATGACCATCCCCCGAAAGAGCTCCAACTTAGCCGAGACGTCCGGCTGATTTTGGAGGACGGAGTTAAAGTCCATCACCTCTCCCAGTCCCAGTACCCTTCTATGGATGGCTAAGAGCGCCAGGTCATGACCACCGAGGGTCGCTCCGCCTACGTCCAAAACCGTAGAGGGTACGCAGCTTGGCAACATGACGTAGACATTCAGGGGCAGTCCCTCCGTTGCCGCTAACATGTACTCTACGCCCTCTACCCCGCAGACATTGGCGATTTCGTGCGGATCGGCGATGACCGTGGTAGTGCCTAAAGGCACCACGGCCCGGGCAAATTCTCGCGGTGTAACCATAGCGCTCTCCAGATGCACATGGCCGTCAATAAACCCGGGACAGACATACTTGCCGGCAAGGTCGTATTCAACTGCGCCGCTATAGTCCCCCCAGCCGAGCACGCGTCCATCCTCTACGGCGAGATGCGACTCCAATATTTCGCCGGTGAACACATTGACAATTTTGGCGTTTTTAAATACTTCGAGCAAGCTTACACCGCCCTTCATTTATCTCTTGATTATGTCTTGGTAGGCCGACAACTTATGGCGCGCCTAACTCTGGAACTAACTGAAAGAACAACTCTTCGGCCACCCCTCGTATGGCTTCGCGCTTGTATGTAGCGCTGGCCCGCCGGCCTAATTTTTGGGCAACCGTGTCCTGCACAGCCCTCAGGCATGCGGCAACGACCGACCTATCCAGCGGTTTATGGAGCAAGGTGGCTTCCGCCTCCAAAGCACGAAAGACAGTCGCCCCAACTGCGCCTAAGGCCAGACGCGCCTCGGTTACCAGCCCGTCCGCACTTAGTACCAACAGGCCTGCCATGCTGATGCGGGCGATGGCCATGGCCTTGCGCCGACCTAACTTGACGAACGCGCTGCGTGCCAGAGGTGCCGGGAGCGAAAAGCTAACCTCCGCAATCATCTCGCCGGGCAATAGGGTGTTGACACCAACCCCGGCCAGCAAGTCCTCGACTGCCAAGCTCCGACTACCGTCCTTGCTGACCACCTCAGCCTTGGCGCCAAGAGTGATGAGCGGCGGAATACTGTCGGCGGCGGGAGAGGCATTGGCCAAGTTACCCCCTATGGTGCCTTGGTTACGTATTTGCACCGAGCCCACCTGCCGGGCGGCCTGCGCCAATACGGGGGCATGCCGTACCACCAGTGGATTGCGGGCTACTTGATTAAAGGTAGTCATGCATCCTATATGCAGAGTATCATGCCGTAGCTTGATACAGCTTAATTCACTCAACCGCGATAAATCAACCAATGTGCGCGGGGAAACCCGCCCCTCGCGCATTTGCACTATTAAATCTGTGCCCCCTGCCAAGAGTTTGGCATCAGGGTCAGCGGCCAGTATCTCTAAGACCTCGAACATTGCCCTTGGGGAGACGAAGTTGCTCCTATTCACCCTAGCCCCGCCTTTCGCCAAAAATTATCAAACACCTTGTAGCCCGGCCAAGACGCGTTCAATGGTCGCCGGCAGTTCGGTAACTCGCACCTTGATGGCGTCGTAGATGGCATTGGTGATGGCCGGAGTAATCGATATACAGACTACCTCCCCCACCCCCTTGGCCCCAAAAGGACCGGTCTTCTCTACCACCTCGACCACAGTGGTAGATATTGGGGGGGTGTCCATGGCCGTGGGGATGATGTAGTTATTAAAATTTAGTGTGCGTACCATTCCTTGGTCGATGATAATATCCTCGGTCAGCGCGTAACCCATGCCCATGACGGTACCACCCTCGGACTGGCCCTCCAAGCCCTGCAAATTAATGACCCGCCCGGCATCAGATACGGCACTGACTTGGAGGACTTCCACTTGCCCCGTCAGGGTATCGACTTCCACCAGGGCCACATGGGCATTGGTGCCAAAAACTAAATGGGGCAGGCCATAGACCGAGGGGACCTCCTCCGTGGCCTTGGGGGCGTCAAAGCGCCCTGCGGCACAGCATGTCTGCCCATTTTGCAGCAACAGGGCGGCCACATCAAGGTAGGATAATGCCGTACCCCCCGCGCGAACCTCCGCTTCCCCCAACTCTACCTCCTCCACATCAACCACTAGCCTGGCACTGATACCCTGTTCCACTAACTCAACGACCTTCGTGGCGGCATCGATGATGGCATTGCCGGCGACATAGATGGAACGCGAGGCGGTTGACGTGCCTGAATCTGGAGTCTCCCCGGTATCACCCGTGACAACCTCTACTTGGTCGACACTGCACCCCAGGACCTCGGCGGCCATTTGGGCGAAGGCGATGGTATTGCCCTGCCCTATCTCCGGACAACCCACCCGCACGCGGAAAAACCCACTGGGCAAGAGTTCCACGCTAGCCGCCCCAAAGTCCGGCATCCGAAAGCCCAATCCGCAGCCTTTAATAGCCGCCGCCAAGCCGACTCCCCTTTTTTTCCACGGGCGAGAAGGCTCGGCCTTGTAGGTTTCGCGCTGAGACCACAATTCGGTCTGTCCTGCCGCCTGCAGGGTCTGCACGGGACCCATGGCCGTCACGAGGGGACTTCCTAGAGCGCCCTTATCGCCATCCTTTAACCCGTTCTTAATGCGGATGTCTAAGCGGTCTAGGCCTAACTCCTCCGCGAGAATATCCATTTGTGTTTCCATGGCGAAGGTGACTTGGTTAACACCAAAGCCGCGCATCGCTCCACTGATGGAATTATTAGTATATACACAGTGCCCTTCCACCCTGACATTGGGCACCCGATACGGCCCGCTGCAGTGCTCCATGGCCGAGTGCAGGATAGTCCCTCCGAGCGAGGCATAGGCACCGGTATCTGAGATAATGGATACTTCATGGGCCAGCAGGGTGCCATCTGAAGTGGCCCCCGTCTTCATACGGACAATCATCGGGTGCTTCTTCCACCCCGTGACCATTGATTCTTCTCGGCTCAGCACTAACTTGATGGGACGCTTGGTGTTTAGGGCCAAGAGGGCGAGATGGATTTGCACCGTGATTTCATCTTTACCACCAAAGCCGCCGCCCACTAGAGTTGACACCATGCGGACCTTGTCTCGCTCCAGACCTAGCGCCCGGGCAATTTGAATGACATCCCGGTCCGGATACTGGGCCCCACAGTAGACGGTCAGCACTCCGTCCGCGCCTAACATAGCCATACCGCCCTCGGTCTCTAAGAAGGCGGAGATGGGGCGGGAGGTGCGATACTCTCGCTCCACCACCACGGCGGAATCAGCAAAAGCACCCTCGACATCGCCATGATGCACCTTACTGTGCCGCAGAACATTGCCCTTCGCATGTATGGTTGGAGAGCTCTGCTGCATGGCCACCTCCGGGTCAAAGACTCCGGGTAAAAGCTCGTATTCCACCTTAATCAGCCCTAAGGCGTGGTCAGCCGCCTCCTTGCTTTCAGCGGCGAGCACCGCCACCGCATCACCCACAAAGCGCACCTTGTCGCCACAAAGCACAGGCTGGTCTTGCACAACAATGCCATAAGCATTTAGTCCAGGAACATCGCGATGGGTGAGCACCGCGACCACACCGGAGCAAGCCACAGCCTCGGCAATGTCAATGCTCTTTATTAAGGCGTGGGGATGAGGGCTGCGCAATACTCTCCCCCAGAGCATGTTCGGCATACTGAGATCCGACATATACCGAGCTTCTCCGGTAACTTTTGTCCAGGCATCTTGTCGTGGGATGGGTTTGCCAATCCAGCGCAGGCTCATGCTGCCTTCCCCCCTTTCCTTAACCCTCAAATCGTGACGCTGCTGCCGCCTGCACGGCCTTAATAATCTTGATATACCCAGTACATCGGCACAGATTGCCCGCAATCGCTTCTTTAATTTCGGCTTCGGTGGGATTATGTTTTTCCATAAGCAAGGCCTTAGCCGATATGATCATGCCGGGAGTACAGTACCCGCACTGCACCGCTCCTTCCTGAACGAACGCCGTTTGCAAGGGGTCGAGTTTCCCACCTGCCGCCAAACCCTCGATGGTGGTAACGCTTCTCCCCGCAACTTGCCCGACCAACACTAGGCAAGAATTGACGGCGCGACCATCAAGTAGGACCGTGCATGCTCCACACTCTCCCTGTCCGCAGCCCTCCTTGGTTCCGGTAAGATCCAGCTGTTCGCGCAAAACATCGACTAAGCGCTCTCCCGGATGGCAGTGAATTTCCACAGGCGAGTTATTAAGCGTAAAACAAATTTTCTCCCTTTCCATTGTTCACCCCCCTTACTTCCTCACCAAAGTAAATTCATATTTATCGCTACGATAGTATTGTCGCCCGAAGTTTATGGCCCGGTCATTAGCATCGTACAGCACACCCTCCATCAAGATCATGGGAGTAAGGACGTCGACTGCCAACATCTTGGTCACCGCCTTTGGTGGCAGGACAGCGATCACACTCGACACAAATTGCTTGGGCCTGTGCGAGGTGAATTTTCTAAAAAATTCGGTCAAAGAGCTGCACCATTCACGGCCCACCAGCAGCCTTTCCTTGCCAAGCACCCAGAGGGGTATGACATCCCAGCAATAAATTACTGGTATTCCGTCCGCTAAGCGGATGCTCTCGATGATATACCCTTCCGAATCATCCTCCAATTCCAACGACCTAGAGATGCTGGGTTCAAGTCTTTCCTGGCAGATGCGAATCACCTTGTCTTCGGCCTTCCTACCGGCGCTCTCAATGGTGTTATAGAGGCTGTCTAGCTTCTCCATGCCGGCGACGACCTTGGAGGGCTGTTTTTTGACGAATGACCCAACGCCGTGCCTGCGCAGCAGTAGTCCTTCTCTTTCAAGTACCGAAAGGGACTCCCGTAAGGTGCCCCGGCTGACGCCTAGCTCCCCAGCCAGCTCTGGTTCGGTCGGCAGTTGCTGGCCAGACGGATAAATACCTAAAGAAATCCTCTGTTTGATTTCACTGGCAATCTCAACATACAAGGGAGATCTAGAGCGATGCATACTAGAATCTGTTCCAAAGGGCAGCCGCTAGGCGTCTAGCTTCGGCTGCTATGGCTTTTTCGTCGAGGCCTGTTAAGACCCTCTGATGCATGCGAATCTTGCCACCCACGATGGTGGTACTAACCAACCCCCCGCTAACTCCAAAGAGAAGGTGGCCGTAAAAATTTCCGGCATGGAGCGGAGTCGGAGGAGCATAATCAATGGTGATGATATCGGCGAAGGCCCCGGGTGTAAGAGAACCGACTGGGCGGGCAAAGTAGCGCGACATTATTTTCTGGTTATTCGTAAACGCCAGTTGGGGGACTTCTCCCCAGGCTGCGCCAGGGTCGCGGCGGTGAAATTTATGCAGCAGGTTGGCCACCTTAATGCCCTCGAACATATCGGCCGTGTAGGCGTCAGTCCCCATGCCGACTAATACCCCTGCGGCCAGCATCGCGTCCAGAGGCAAAGCTCCTACGGCATTACCCATGTTTGATTCTGGGTTGTGAGCCGCATTGGTGCCGGTTGTTGCTAACAGCTGCCGTTCCTCTGCCGAAATGTGGACGCAGTGGGCGGCCATAGTTTGCGGACCGAGCAGGGCATAAGATTGCAATCTCTCGACCACAGACATCCCATAGTTGTCGACGCAGTGAACTACATCAGCCAGGTCCTCGGCCACATGCAGGTGTACGCCCACGCCAAGATTATGGCTAACTTGGGCCGATTTTTTGAGCGTTTCATTGCCGACAGTGAACGAGGCATGAAGGCCAAAGGTAGCCGTGCACATAGGGTTGCCCGCCGCCAGACACTCGCGAACGTAGCTTTCGTTCTCAGCTATACCCTCTGCGGCTTTCTCCAGACCATCCCTATCGCTGACCTCGTAACATAAATTATTGCGCACGCCAACCTCCTCGGCCGCTCGCCTGATGGTCCGCAAACTGCCGGTAATGGCGTTGGGACTGGCATGATGGTCCATGACAGAAGTTGTTCCATTTTTAATGCAGTCCATGAAGTGAATAAGCGCACTGTAGTAGACACCTTCGAGGTCCAAGGCTTGGTCGAGTCGCCACCAAAGTCGCTCCAATATCTGCGTAAAATTCTTAGGGGAGGCATCCTTGAGGGCCATACCGCGAGCGAAAGTGCTGTAACAATGGGTGTGAACATTGGTCATTCCCGGCATAATTAGCCCGCCGCGGGCGTCCACAAACTGAGCACCCGGATACTTACCCCTTAGAGCGGAGGTACTCCCCACCTCAAGCACTACATCCCCCTCGCAGACCACCGCCCCGTCGGGGATGAAGGTTCCAACCGCATCAAGTGCAATTAAAACACCATTGCCTACAAGTATCACTTGATTCCCCCCTTAGGTAGTTTGCAATTGCATATAGAGGCAACCGTCGACCGGGCAGGCCGCCGCACAAAAACCGCAACCGACGCATTTTTCTTTGTCGATAATGGGCAGACGGTCGCTGCCTAGGTTGATGGCCTGATGCCCTCCATCGCGACAAGCTAGGTAGCAGCGGCCGCACTTGAGGCAACGGTCGGCAACTAGGGCCGAGAGAGCCTTGTGCCCTCGAGGGAGTTGGGAGTGCTCGACTAAATTCGGCAGGGCCCTACCCACTAGGTCCTCCACCCTCGCTATGCCTTGCCGACCCAAGTAATTGTCTAAACCATCGACGAGATCATCGATAACGCGAAATCCATGCTGCATGACGATAGTACAAAGCTGCAAGTTGCGGGCCCCCAGCAGCAGGAATTCGACGGCGTCGCGCCAATTGCTGATCCCCCCGGTAGCCGTGATGGGTATATCCACCTTGCGGGCGATTTCAGCTACGCAGCGCAGGGCCACAGGCTTAATGGCAGGGCCAGAAATACCTCCGATGCAGGACTTGCCATTAACTTGCGGCAGAGGTGCATAATTGTCGATGTCCACCCCAATGATGCCCTTGACTGTGTTTATGGCACACACTCCATCCGCTCCGCTCCTCTTAACGGCAGCTGCAGCCGCTGTGATGTCGGCAATTTGCGGCGTTAGTTTAATTACCACCGGAATCTTTTTGGCCGCCTCCTTAATCCAGCGCGCATTAAGCTCCGTCAATTCCGGGTTTTGCCCAATGGTGCTCCCCATACCCTTTTCGGGCATCCCATGCGGGCAGGAGAAGCTGCACTCAATCATATCGGCACCTGCCGCTTCCAGGCGGCGCACCAAGGACTGCCAATCAGCCTGACTCTTGCCCATGATGCTGGCCACAACGACTTTGTCGGGGAACTCTTTCTTCAAACGTACAATCCGCTTCTCGACCACGTCGACATGATGCTCGGAAATGAGGTCTATGTTCTGGAGGGCGATAAGGCGCTGCCCAGCATAGTCAAGGCCGGACATCATCGGATAAGCGAGGTTGACCACTTCTGTTTCTACGGAAGTTGTCTTGAGGACGGCCCCGGCCCAACCTAGTGAAAAGGCGCGAGCCACCATTTCGTCATCGTCGGTGCAGGGTGAGGCCGCCAAAACAAAGGGATTGCTGTAGTCGATGCCACAAAAACGCAGTTTGAGATCCGGCATCAGAGTTGTCCCTCCCCGCCTGTGTTTACGGCCTGCAAAAACTCATCAATGGCGAGAGCCGCCTTCTGCCCCTCGGCTACGGCTTGCACCACGGTGCCACCCCCGTTAGCGGCATCGCCGGCGATAAAGAC
>QLUC01000047.1 GCA_018725275.1 Bacillota bacterium
TGACGTTCTACCGTCAATTACGGTTTCAATCCACGCCCCCGCGCGGGGGGCGACAGCATAGAGTCAATATGCCCTTCGTAGCTGATTCTATATGCCCAGTAGTGCGAACCCTGCTCAACGGGACAACACATAGGCCGATAAGCAAGGCACTAAGGAAAATAGTCTTGATGGCCTCTAGGGTGCGAAAGATTGGCGATTTGCTGCTGACTTAGGGTTCGCACTTAGATGATCATGCTGCCCTCAGGATCATAGGCGACTTTTGCGCCTACATGCTCAACCTTATTTTGCCAGTTGCTGCCGAGCATATAGTAACGCAGACTGTCAACCTCACCGTCTATGAGTGCCTCCAGGCGGTTACGTAGCGCCACAAATTGGGCTGGCGTCAACAGGCACTCGAAAACCGAGTTTTGCACGCGCTGGCCGTGATTGAGACATTGCTTGGCGACGTGACGCAGACGCTTCTTACCCGCGGGGGTCATAGTGCTCACGTCATAAGTTATTAGCACCATCATGGTCGCAAGTCCTCCTACTTCCAGATGAACGGTGGATACTGATCTATGTCCCCTCTTAAGTGACGCGCCAGCAGTAAGGCCTGGGTATATGGCAGTAATCCGACAGGCATTTTCTCATCTAGAAAGGGGTGGGTTATTTCTTCTTGCTTGCGCTTTTGCCACGCTTCGAGCAGGGTTTTTCGGGCTCCTTCCGTTAGAATGACCCCACCAGATACCTGCTGTACAAAGTCCCCTCCGCTGAGCTGCATTCTGTTGATAAGACTGAGCGCGGTCCGGTCTGCAAGGTATGGCCGCAATTCTTCCATTAAATCTAAGGCTAGGCTCAGCCTGCCGGGCCGGTCACGGTGGAGAAAGCCCACAAAAGGGTCTAGGCCTACCGATTGTAGCGCGGCTTTAGTTTCGTGCAAGAGTAGCGTGTAGAAGAAGGACAGTAGCGCATTGACATTGTCCAGAGGGGGGCGCCGATTGCGCCCCCGCATGAAAAACTCAGCTTTTTGGCTAACGATTAGTTGATCGAACACCGAAAAATATAGACGAGCCGTTTCTCCTTCGATCCCACGCACCTCGTCTAGGGTGGTGGCCTGTAGTAGCTTGGGCACATTTCGAGCAATTATCTTGTTGACGCTTTCTATCGGGGTGGTGTCGACCTTGCTACCGTAGTCACTAATGAATCTGCGCAAGACCGTGCGGCTATTGACTGCCTTACCAATGATAAAGGCCTTGGCCAACTTGAGCGACAAAGACTCTGAATCGGCCCATCTATACTGCTTTCTTCTGAGCAAAACATTGCCCTGAGGCAGCCCTTGCACCGTGGCGAGATGCTTTCCGTAAGGGGTCAGGAGGGACATGGTCACCCCTCGTTCGAGGCACATCCCGAGTAAGGCCGGGCTGGCACCGAGATGGCCAAATACAACCACACCCTCCAGTAGGTGAATGGGCACTCGGAACACCTCGCCCTCCCCCACCCTTACCACGAGATTCTCGCCATCTTTGGTTAAATAGGCATCTGGGTTGGTCACATACAGCACGTTCAGCAATTTACGCATCTAATCGTCTCCCCAGCGCTCATAGCTCAGCAAACTCCGCGAGAAACGTGGCCATGTACTGTTCAGCTTTTTTGCTACTCTTAGTCAACTTGGGCAAGCATAAACTCTCCATCGAGCAATTGCTGCAACCCCGCTTCAGGTCGGCCTTGGGAGTGATGCCCTGCCGATAGAGCTGGTGCATCTGCACACACAAATCTACCACCTTAACGCGCAACGCTGCCGTTAGCTCCACCTCTTGTCTTCGCTTCGTCTGCCCATAGTACAGGTGCCCCATACCTAGGCTGAGATTTAACATTTCTTCCAGGCACATGGCCTGCGCACAGAGTTGTACTTGGTCGCAGTCATTGGCCTTTGGCCTGCCTCGCTTGTATTCTACAATATGGTAGGCATGGCCTAGAGGCGCGTTGCCGAGGCGATGTATTTCGATCAAGTCGGCCATTCCGTAGAGGCCCAGTCGGCTAGAGCAAAGCGCAACCGAGCGAACCACGCGCACCTGTCCCCGAGACTCAGCAAAGTAGGGGTCGTCAACTCGCTCATGTAAGAGCGTCCCTTCCTGGGTTAGACTGTTGTTTAGCCACAGCTTTTCGACATACAACAACCCCCACTGCCGCTCGCAAAAGGCAAAATGCTGTATGGCTGAGATGGGCAGATAGTCTTCTTCTACTAGCATGGCACAAGGCTAAATTTTCTCTATTAACTGTACTCCCGCAGCAATCTGCTCGCGCGAGACAGAGACAGTATAGTCGCTAAACTCACGGGGTGGGCGGCTGGCATCCTTGCGCGTGACGGTTATGGCATCAAAGAGCCTCTGCGCCGGGGCATCGCCCATCTTGGACATGTGCTCAAAAACAAATAACTTTCTTGTACCCATCAGTCCTCGCGCGGCCGACCGATCGTGCTCAAACATATTCACTAGAGCCTCCCACAGCAACTCGAGGTCACTTTCGAAAAACCCCGTCTGCTCGGCAAGCGGCGCGGAAACAAACCCATGGGCCCGGTATAGCCCATAGGGTATGGTAAATTTTTTACCCATGGTTCGATTGTCTCCACCCTGCTTCTCGGCCTCCGCCTCGGTTGCCACGGCCATGCGGGTGATGGTGTGCTCCAGCGTAACCACCGGGTCGATGGAGCGCGCAAAGGTAAGCTGCACCGGGCCCCTCACCTGTCCGGCATTGGCTCCGGTGGAGAGCACGGCGCCAAAAGTCCGTATATCAAAGAAGTTTTGGCACATAAACTGCCGAGCTAGCTCGACCTCCCTGCCCTGCCCCTTCTTGGCATCGTTGCGCTTCTTGCCATCGGCAGAATCCGCCGGTGGCTTGGTCAGGTCGATCTCTAACTGGGCATAGGCCTCGTCTATGACTTTGTTCAGGATAGCCTTCTCTTTGACAAAGATGCGGTAACGTTGCTGGTCTTCTTTCTCTAGACCGACATAGTTGCGTATTTTGCGTTTTAGGCACACATCAGTCACTAGACCATGGCCGTTCTCCGCATCGATGCGGGGTAAATTGCCGGCATCGGGGTCCCCGTTGGGGTTGCCGTCCTTGACATCAAACAGTAGCACAAAGTCATAGCGTTTAGAAATTACCTTGTTTCCCATAAACTACACCCTCTCATTTTCATCTTCGGTGGTGGAATCGCTGGCTAGTGCTGTGCCGCCCTCGCCCGAGTCTTTTTTGGTGTAGAAGTCCTGCCGTTGATGATAGTAACCAATGGCAAAGCGACCCTGTTCATGCAGGTCTAAGAATGCCGGAAAATCGCTTATCTTCCCTACCACTTCTCCTATCAGCCGCTCAAAATACACTTCCCTCCCTTTTCTGCCGAGTTTGGCGAGGTGGTGCTGCTTTAACCGCATGAGTCTTGAGAAAACAGTAACGGGGGTGGTGCTAGCTGCGCCATAAAACCGCTCGCGAATAGGCGCATTAAGGTCACCGTAGGCCTCTCCTTGAATTCGTTCGAGTACGGCAAAAAGTCTTCCCAACTGATAACCCATTGATGGCTGGTTGATGTCCAATGTCATCGAAACCTCCCTTTGCTCTAACGATGGATAGAACCTGTGATAGCGGTTAAGATAGGCCTTTAACAAAGCGGCACGCACGGGCTTGACCCTGTGTTCTACATCGCTCTTTATTCGCCGCAGAACTGCCTGCAGCAATGTTGCCGGAAATGGGCGGCCCTCTAATATGGAGCGCATAAAGTCCCCGGCCAGGTTCGGCGGTATGTTCTCGCTTTTGTCCTGCGTGGCCACATTGACTAGAATGCGCCAAAGGGAATAATACTCTGGCTCAGAGGGGGGCTTGACTATGGCAAAGTCATCGAAGTATTGTTTGATGCGGGTTGCCATATCTATAATGCGCGCTACCTGCCAAAAACGCACCGAGATCCGGCCCGCGTTGGGGGATAGACCCAGCACATAGAACCAGCTTTGGCTAGGGTCATTTAGGTAGGCGCCGCTTTCTACCGATTGAAACAGGGCGCGCACCTTGCTACTTTGTGCCTCTAATTGGTCTTTGGGCACCTCTGCAAACAAGTCGGCGAAGTCGGATTCGAATTGTGAGGCCGTCGCGGACCAAAAAACGGTGGAAGCATCGCCGATGGTTAAACGCTGCTTGGAGTCACGCTGCAACAAGGTGTTTAAGGCCGTAGTGTACGCAAACTCGGCCTCGCTACCCACTGGGGCGTTTAGGCCCTGCTTTTTGCCGAAGGACTCAAACGCTTCCAAGTTGAACGACACGATGTTTGCTCCGCTGCTTTGTGCGCCGTTAACCCCTTTGATGGCACGGTGCAGAGTCTTGATTAGTCCCGGTTGACCCGTGACCAAGCAGACCGCTTTGTGCCCATTCTGCGTCTGCAACAGGTTTTGGTTGTTGCGCGCCACAACCTCGGGGCGCCGACACACTAATGCTAAATCGCCGGCGATCAAAAACGCCAGGTTGGGTTTTTTCTCACAGATTTCTAGCCAGCAATCCTCTTGCGCCAGCCTATCTTCATCAATACTCCCCAGAAAGGTGAGGATTGTTTGCACAACCGGGAGACCCGTCAGCTCCGCCTTCATACGCCTAATGAAATCTGCCTGGCACCTTTCCGCCCTTTCCGCGGCCCCGACATCGCCCTTGTCGGCAACTGCCATGGCCCCGAACACGTATGGCGCTACGTCCCACAACAGGTTAGCAGAAATATTCGACGCCCGTTTGACCGCTTCCGGCACTAGGAAGGTTTTGGCGCGCTTATCTTTTCCCGCCCCTTCTCTGGTGTCTTGAATCTGCACTAAATTGCCCTCTTGGTCTAGCACGACGATAAACGGAACTTCCTTGTGCTCCCAACCAAAAGGAGCAATGGCATTTTCTTGCTGGTCCGTGGCCTTGCGGTCGTAGTACTCCTTTAAGCCCTGAAGAATCATCCCCTCACACCTACCTCATGCCACTTAGTATTGAGGACCCCCCGATCGAGCGTCGCCTTGAAAAAACAGGGTGTTGGTTCGTCAAGGTCAGCACTAAAGTTCCAATCGTAAAACATGTACCCGAGGTCGCGCGTTTCTTCGATGGGTGGAGGCAACTCTCCGCCGGGTTCGAGCAGCCTAAAGTCGCAGTAAAATTCGCGGCACCCGAGGTACGGGCGATGAAAGCACTGCCCCTTTCTGGCTCGCCTCTCAAACATCGCCGCATACTTGGCTTCGCAATCCGGAGCAGAAGCTGCTTCATCCTCATTGCGGTGCCCGACCATACCTGCGGGCGACTTAGCCTTGAGCACAAAATAGGCGTGAATCCGGTAGCGCACATCCCTAAGTAGCCGGCCCGCGCGCTGCATGCGCTCTTCTTCCACAAAAAAGCCCATGGCCTTGCCTGCTTCTCCGGCCATTTGTTTGGCCGTTGGCGCACCGGCCTTCTTGCCAACCTCGTTGCGCCGGACCGAAACCCATCTTATGGGCTCAAGTACTTCAATTTTAGTTACATGCCACTGGATTTCGGGCTTCCATAGAATGGCCTCAAAAATGGCACGGGCGGCAGAGGGGGTCATGACATCATAGCTGACGCGCTCCACCTTCATCTCCGGTCGCGTGAAGCAGGCATGGTCTCCCCACACTTCTAGACACCAATTGTGCATTGCATCTCCTCCTGTTTTCTCATTAGCTAATTATGAATTGGTCGGGGCGGTACAATTCGGCATCCACCAACAAACCCCTATTTTGGCAGTAGGCCACCGCGCTCGTTACGGCATAGATAAATGGCTGCACCTCCTCAATTAGACCTTTTTGCAGCATCGCCTTGAAGTCGTGGAGATAGATATTGACTATGTACCTCTGCAGCGCCCGCCCTAGGCGGCGGTTGGGGCCGGAGGCCCGCAGCTCGGCTACTAATGCCGGACTATCGCCGTAGGGCACTATGACCGACCTCTGCATTGAGTCGTCTATGAGTCGAAACTTGTCGCTGGCAGTGCGAAACGAAATGCCACATTCAACTTGTTCCGGCTGCAAAAGAGGGACTATCCCGGCTGCATCTAAAGAATTGGCCTTCCAATAGAGCTCGGCGAAGTACCTTTGGAAGAGAGAATGGTCATGTGGGTCGACTTGCGCCGAGGACAGTAGGATTTGGGCGGTGTCAGCAGCTTTGCGCAGGAGGCCGGCGGGGGCCTTTCTTGGGGGCACAAAAACAAACACATTACCTAAATCTGCTAATTTGCCTTCACGGTTACATCTACCGGCGGCTTGCACTATGGAATCGAGACCGGCCAAGGCCCGATACACCACTGGGAAGTCTAGATCTACGCCTGCCTCTACCAACTGCGTGCTGATGACTCTAACCGACTCACTTTGGCCCAACCTACCCTTTATCGTGGCGATGACCTCACTGCGATGCTGTCCGCACATGAGGGCCGACAAATGAATGGTCCCCTCGGGCATTAAGGCATGAAGTTCGCGGCAACTTTTGCGGTCCGAGACCACGCACAGAACTTGGTCGCACTTCATAAGGGAGGACGCAACATCGGGCCAGTCGGAAACCGTGCGCAGGCAGGCCGGCAGGTGCACCTTGACGCGCCGGAGCGACAGATGCAGAGCGTCTACTGTGTCGCCCATTATCTCTTGCACATTTCGTAGCCCCTTGAAGGCGTGCCCTTCAATAGCTCCCTCGCCAAAGGCTGGCTGGGTGGCTGTGGAGATCACAAGGCTCACATGGTAGTGATCGACTAATAGCTGCATGGTCTCTAGGATGGCGGCCAAATATTCTACCGGCAAGAGCTGCGCCTCATCAAGCACCACAACCGAGCGAGAGATATTGTGCAGTTTGCGGCAACGGCTTGATTTGGCCGCAAAAAGAGACTCAAAAAACTGCACCGTGGTGGTGACGATTAGCGGGGCGTCCCAGTTTTCTGCGGCGATGCGCGACCTTGCCGTTGTCGACTCCTCGTCTAGGCTGGAGTGGTGTTCAATGACTTGGTTCTGCCCCACTGCCTCTCTTATGACCTCGGCATTTTGCTCAATGATACTGGTGTAGGGTATCACATAGATAAGGCGATCCAACCGGTGCTTGACGGCATGCTCCAGCCCAAAGGCCAGGCTCGAGAGGGTCTTACCCCCACCTGTCGGCACCGACAACGAAAAGACACCCTGCGGCTGCTGGGCCATTTGGACACACCTTGCTCTAACGCTTCGCCTAATGGCATTGACTTCGGTCTGGGGCGATTTGAACTCTAACTTCTGCATGTAAAAACGAAAATTACCAAGGAGCACCTCCATCGAGGCGTAGCCCCCGCGCTGGGCGGCTTTGACGCCGTCCATGTAACTCTCCGTGTCCAAAAAGTCCGCATCTACTAAGCATGAGTACAACATCCTGACCCATAGCGAAAGGTCTAGACCCTGAGCAAACTTCCACGGCGGCCGGGTAGGCTTGGCCAGCACAAGGTCGGCGCTGACAAAGGGTGCGATTTGGTCTAGACTTTTTACTAATTCTCTTTGATATTCAAGTGCGGCCATTCCCGTTCCCGCAGCCCTTGACCAGTCCGGAAGCCCAGCATGATGACCTGCCACACCGTAAGCGAGCAATCTGCCGATCTGCTTGCCGAACAACTTCTCTAGCAATACCGCTCCATAGATTGCATGTGGCTCTTTGCCCTTCTTGCCCTCAAGATGGGCATCTTCATCGTATCCGCTCTTATGGCGGAGATAGCTCTGCCATAAGTCCCTGGCCTTGCCGGCATCATGGGCCAGCCCCAGGGCTCTGCCCCACTCGCCCGAGTGGAACTTGGCCGCACTGGCCTCAGCCAGGGTTGCCGTACCTGATAGATGGGCTCTAAGGTCATGGGGAGCGTCCCACTGGCCCTGGGCATCTTTTTTTACATGGGCAAAATATTTCTCGCTCATTTCCCTAACCTCCTAGCATTCCCTTCATAATGGAATAAACAGAGCCTCTTGCCAACTATCCTACCATATCTATTTTGAATTTTCTAGCCAATATTTTGCTATTCATGTCTATGATGACAAAACCCCCACCTTGCCAATTGGCTGGGTGGGGGTAGAGGTTTCTCGCTACAGCGAGCGTTGCATCGCGTTGTCGACGATGGCATTGATGAGACCCGGAAATGTGTAACCTGCATCCTCGGCCGAAACGGGGAAATCGCTGTAGCCGGGGGCCAGGCCTGGCAAGGGGTTGACCTCAATGATGTAGGGCAGCTTAGCCTGACTGAGCCTAAAGTCCACCCGGCCAAAATCGCGACACCCGAGAGCGGCAAAGGCCTGCAGTGCCGTCTGGCGCAGGCACTCGGCCAGAGCTGCGTCAATAGGGGCCGGACACAAGAAGTGGTGGCGCGCCGTATAGTTCTTCTTGAACTCATAGGTATAAATGTAATTAAAACCTGCGGGAACATGGGTGAAGTCCACTTCCAAGATGGGCAGGGTGCGTCGCGAGCATCCGTTGCCAAGAATGCCCACCGTGAACTCTCTCCCCACAATGAATTCCTCAACCAAGGCGGGTTGGTGATAGTTATTGATGACAAACTCCACCTGCCGCCGAAGCGCGCCTTCGTCGGCTACCTTTGAGGCGCCCATAATCCCCATGGACGAGCCCTCGTGCGCTGGTTTGACCATCAAGGGAAACCGCAATTTAGGCCCTAGATGGTCGCTAGCATGGTCGAAGACCTGAAACGGCGGAGTCAATAAACCATGGTGGAGCAAGATTTTTTTCGTGGTCGGTTTATCAAGGCAGATGGCCAGCGACAGGACATCCGAGCCAATGCAGGGAATTCCGAGCATTTCTAAGACCGCTGGCATGTGCGCTTCGCGATTTCTTCCTTTGTAGCCTTCGCAGATGTTAAAGGCGAGGTCGAAATCACCTTGCTGTAGTGGTGCCAGGGCACTTGGCCCCCCAGGAATGCGGGTGACGGTATGTCCGCCCTGCGTGAGAGCGTCAGCAATAGCGATGATGGTACTTTCGGAGTCTAGTTCGGCGTACCGGTCGGGAGGTTCGCCTTCGCTTTCCTGTGCTTCAATTTTTATGTCGTAGATTAGCGCTACTTTTAACCCCATTTACCCCAACCCCTGTCATATGATGATGAAAGACCAGTCCCTTTTGTTTGTCTTTGTTTGTGGTTATTGCGGGAGGTGGGTGAGGATGCTGGACCAGAGGAGGTCGAGACCGCTCTTATCTTGTGAGGAGGTGATAATGAGTTGGCCTTCCTCGAGGGAGAGGAACTTTAATAGTTTTTGTGTATGGAGGCGGTGTTGGGAGCGCGCCACCTTGTCGGCCTTGGTGGCCACCACGCGAAATGGCAGCCTACTGTCTCGAATCAGGGCATGGAAGAGGACATCGTCCTTAGAGGGCAGGTGGCGGAAATCGACCAGCTGGAGCACGAGGCGAATTTGCTGGCGCTGGGTGAGGTAGTCGTAGAGCCGCTCGCGCAAAGCGGCTCTTTCCGTCTGCGGAATCTTAGCATAGCCATAACCGGGCACATCAACTAAATAAAACTGCTCATTGATGCGGTAGAAGTTTAAGAGGCGCGTCTTGCCGGGGCGTGAACTGATGCGGGCCATAGCCCTCCTGCCAAGCATGGCATTCACTAAGGAGGACTTGCCGACGTTGCTGCGCCCAAGGAGCACCAATTCGGGCAGGGCGTCGGTGGGCATGTGGGCAAGGCGCAGCGCCGAGACGATAATTTCGGCCGAAGTTATTTTAAGCATCGGCCGGCACCTCAGCGACTAGCGCCACCGCTAACACCTGGTCCATGCTTTCCACCAGCCTTACATCAAGGCGACGCAGAATGTTTTTTGGCACCTCATCGAGGTCGCGTTTGTTGTCCTTGGGCACGAGTACGGTCTTAATGCCGGCGCGGTGGGCGGCCAGGAGCTTCTCTTTGAGCCCGCCGATGGGGAGCACCCGACCGCGGAGGGTAATTTCGCCCGTCATAGCCACATCTTTGCGCACTAGACGCTTCGACAAGGCGGAGGTTAAGGCGGTTGCCAAGGTTATGCCGGCACTCGGGCCGTCCTTAGGAATGGCCCCCTCGGGCACATGCACGTGAATGTCACGGTCTTGGTAAAAGTCTCCGTCGATGAAAAGCTCTTTCGCCCGCGAGCGCACATAGCTGTAGGCCGCCTGCGCCGATTCGCGCATCACTTCGCCCAGTTGGCCGGTGAGGATGAGGTTGCCCTTGCCGCTCATCACGGTGACCTCGATGGTGGCGGTGTCGCCACCCGCTTCGGTCCAGACAAGCCCCGTGGAAATACCCACCTCATCATGCTGTCCCGCGGGGTTAAACCTGTAGCGGGGGGCGCCCAAGAATTTATGCAGCTTAGCATTGGTCACCAGCACCTGCTTGGTTTTGCCCGAGACAATCTCCTTGGCCACTTTACGGCAAACCGTGGCTATTTCGCGCTCAAAACTACGTACTCCGGCTTCGCGGGTGTACTCATTGATGATTTTACTTAGTCCTGTCTCCGCAAATGACAATTGCTCAGGGTTTAATCCGTGAGAAAGTAGCGCCTTAGGTACTAGGTGCCTCTTGCCAATCTGCAGCTTCTCTTCAGCCGTGTACCCTGACACATTAATTATTTCCATGCGGTCGAGCAGGGGTCGGGGGATGCTGTAGCGAGAATTGGCGGTGGTCAAAAAGAGCACCTGCGAAAGGTCGAAGGGTATCTCAATGTAGTGGTCGGCGAAGGTATGGTTCTGCTCTGGGTCTAAGACCTCGAGCAAGGCCGCCGAGGGGTCACCACGGAAGTCTGTGCTCATTTTATCTATTTCGTCTAGCAAAAACACGGGGTTACGCGTCTTAGCCTGCCTCAGCCCCTGAATGACCCGCCCGGGCATAGCCCCCACATAGGTGCGGCGATGCCCGCGAATTTCGGCTTCATCCCTCACCCCGCCGAGCGACATGCGCACAAAGCTGCGGCTCAGGGCCCGCGCGACCGAGCGCGCTAGGGAGGTCTTGCCCACTCCCGGCGGCCCGACCAGGCACAAGATGGGGCCTTTGAGCTTGTTCGTCAACTGACGCACCGCCAAATACTCGAGGATTCGCGTCTTGACCTTCTCTAGGCCGTAATGGTCTTCGTTAAGTATTTCTTCTGCCGCGGCGATGTCTAGGGAGTCTTCGGTTATACTCGACCACGGCAGCGCAAGAACCCAGTCTAGGTAGTTGCGCACCACCACGGCCTCGGCGATGCCAGGCGGCATGCGCTCCAACCGTTCGAGCTCCTTCGTGCATTTTTCCTCAACCTCTGGGGGTAGCTTGAGGGTAGACATCTTCTCACGCAGGTCTAGAGCCTCTGCCCCCCGTTCGTCTTTCTGCCCGAGCTCCTTGTGGATAGCTTTCATTTGCTCACGCAGATAGTACTCCCGTTGGTTTTTCTCCATTTGTTTGCGCACACGATTGTTAAGCCGACGGTCAATTTCTAAAATCTCTATTTCCCGCGCAATAAGTTCGCGGAGCTTCTCTAGCCTTTCTTTGACATCAACGGCCGCAAGAATAGTCTGTTTGTCTTCGATGCTCAGGTTGAGATGAGCCACTATGGAGTCAGCAAGGTACCCCGGTTCGTCTATCGCGCTGATGGCGGCATACACTTCGGGGGGTGTTTTTTTGCCTGACTTTACATATTGCTCAAAGAGTTCCATGACATTGCGGACCAGAGCCTCCATGTACACGGTAACCTCCGAGGCGTCTTTAAGCACCATCACTTCCGCAGTCAGATAGGGCTCAGTCCGGCCAATGCTCTCTATGCTAGCGCGACTCAAACCCTCGACTAAGACCCGCGCACTGCCGCCGGGCATGGCTATGACTTGCTTGATGACGGCAAGCGTCCCCATGCGATTAAGCTCTGTGGGTGTTGGTTCTTCGATGTTCACATCTGTCTGGGTGGCGAGAAAAATATGGCCATTCGCACTCATGGCGGCGTTGATGGCGTTCATAGAACGTTCCCGTCCTACATCTAAATTCACAATGCTATGCGGAAATACCATGTAACCCCTGAGCGGCAGGACCGGTAGAGTCACTAATTGTCCTTCCAATGTCATTAATACCTCCTGATCACCCTAGTGCCGGCACTACCGGTAATCTACTAGTGTAAGCATAGTATACGCCACAAAAAAAATGCCCGCTAGTGCAGGCAAGGCATTGCCGGAATTAATTCTGATGTGCCTTATGGGTATTACCTCCACCCCCTTGATGTGAGCGAAGCTCTCCTGCCAATTTTCGTAGGGTATAACCACCCTCTTAACTCCAGTTTAGCTAGCGGCCTCAAGCTTGGCAGCGACGCCACCCACTGCCTTGACCACCCCCCTCACCGACAATTCCCCGGTCATGGCCACGAAATTATCTACGGGTATCTTCTTGACAGCCGAGTATATGCCGACCGCCATAGCCACACCGGCGGAGGGCCCATCTACCGGCGTACCGCCGGGGAAATTTATGTGGATGTCAAAGCCATAGGGGTCGACATCAAGCACGCCACGCAGTGCCGTGAGCACGGTATCTACCGAGCTTAGCGCCATGCTCTTGCGCCTGATGAGGTGACTAGCGGTGCCTATCTCCTCCTCCTCG
>QLUC01000048.1 GCA_018725275.1 Bacillota bacterium
GGCGGCCGCCAAGATGGTGTGGGGATGGTATTTCTTGATGAGGTCGGAGAGTACATTGCTATAAGTCTCCACGATAAAGGAAGCTAGTCGGGGGTCATCGATAAAATAGACTTCGTCTGCGCCACGGCTGATGAGTTCCTGCAAAACATCATCGGCCACATTGCTGCCCAGCAAGACCGAGCAGAGCTTGGTATTCATCTTATCCGCCAATTTGCGTCCCCGGCAGAGTAGCTCAAAAGAGACCTCTCGCAAACGCCCTTTGTTCTGCTCGGCTATCGTCCATACATAACTCATTCTTAATCCCCCCTATATCAGATCTTTTTCAGCAAAAAATGCAAACAAAGCTGAAACAGCCGTATCCAGACCTTCTTCGCCGGAAGCCTTGACCATTTTCCCGCCCCGGGTAACTTTAGGGTAGTCGATTTTTACCACCTTGGTGGGGGAACCTTTTAGTCCAAGGTGAGATTCCTGAACCTCGAGGTCGCTGGCGGAGAGCACCCGCAGTTGGCTGGCTCGCGCTTTTTTCTTGCCCCTTAAGGTAGGGAGCCGCGGGTTGCTTATCTCCTTAACTACGGTCAACAGGGCGGGCATGGGTAGCTGCAGCACCTGGTAGCCGTCCTCCACTAGGCGCTCTACGGTCAAACGATTGTTGTCGAGAGAGCTGATTTTGCTGACATAGGTCGCGAGCGGTAATCCCAGCCAAGCCGCGAGTCCTGGTCCAACCTGACCGGTGTCGCCATCGGTGGCCCTCTCGCCAGCCAAAATCAAGTCGAATGGTCCGAGCTCTTTGATGGCCGCACCAAGGGTGTAGGACGTAGCCCAGGTGTCGGCACCGGCAAATTTTTTGTCTGAAATAAGCACCCCTTCATCGCAGCCCATGGCTATCGCTTCCTTGAGTGCCTTGGCTGCACTCGGGGGGCCCATGGTGCAGACGGTGACATGGCCGCCATGAAGTTCTTTTAGCTCTATTCCGGTTTCAATAGCATATAGATCCAGAGGATTTATGACGCTGACGACTCCTTCGCGAATCATGGTCCCGGTTTCTTTGTCCATTCTGACATTGCTGGTCTCGGGGACCTGCTTAATCGTGACGATAATTCTCACCAACTACCCCTCCCACACGTAATTCCTTAATTATTCCGGCCCTGAAACGTAGCAGATTAGTTCGCGCTCCACAAAATTCAAGTGGTCAACCATCGCCCGGCCGGCTTTTTCGGAGTTGCCTTCTTTAATAGCCAAAAAAACTAATCTATGTTGATTGTATAGCCGCTCACGATTGCCGGGTCGTTGGAACAGGAACTGCCTGCTCACCCTCATATTTTGCACCACGAGATCGGACAACAAGACCATGCTCTTGGCCAGCATTTTATTCTGGGTGGACTCGACAATGCACCGATGAAAAAGGGCATCATTGCTCTCTCCCAAGATGCCACTGTGAACATCCTGCTCCATAAGGCACAAGGCATCGGCCATCTTTTCGATATCCGCCGGCCCGGCGCGCACGGCGGCCATCTTGGCCGCCGCAACTTCGAGAATCTTTCTAAGTTCTAGTAGTTCCAAGTTGGCTTCGCGGTCGATGGTCACAAAAACAGCCAGGTGCTCAAGGAGCAGCTGCGAAGACACATCAGCAATAAAGGTGCCCTCGCCCTGGCGACATTCGAGGACGCCCATAAAGTCAAGGGCGCTCAAAGCCTCGCGCACCGCCGACCGGCTCACTCCCAGCATCTCGGCCAGCTCCCGCTCAGACATGAGCTTGTCGCCGGGGCGGAGATCGCCCTTACGCATATGCTCTTGAATTTGCTCTACTACCAGCTCGTAAACCCTCTTAGTCTTAATGCGCTGAAACACTCATATTCCTCCTAGGTTAAAATACACCGGTGGCAAAGACATAGATGAGCAGTAGGCCCAAGGCCCCGGCGCCCAGCGAGTAGAGCATGGCGGGCAGCATATTGCGGGCAATAATCTTACCCTCTTGGCCAAGGTTGCCAACCACGGCACAGGCGGCTACCACGTTGTGCACGCAGATCATATTCCCTATGGCACCCCCCACCACTTGCAGGGCCATAACGATGGTGCGAGAAATGCCTAGAGTTTCGGCAATGGAATGCTGGAAGCCCCAAGTTGTCTTGGGGGTCAAAAAGTTTTTTTTGGCCGCAACGGTCACGAGCAAAAGTTTAATAAGGGTGCCGACCAAGGAGGGCAACTCGGGGCCAAATAACTTGGTCATCAGGCAGATGGTGAACAAGGGCAGGAGTGTCCCGAAAACGGCGTGTATGCTAGAGGTCCAAATGCCCACCTGCATAAGGTATCCAGTCATCTGGGCCTCCGGAATGAGACCGGCGACAGCGGAGCGAACGCCTAGTAGCACCGGTGTGCCTACGGCACCAAACGAAACCGGGGTACTGTTAAAAATGAGAGCGATCGAGGCGGCAGCGAGGGGAGGAAAGCCTAGGCCAACGAGGAGGTGGGCGGCCAACGCGGCCGGGGTACCAAAGCCCGCAGTACCTTCCACAAAGGCACCGAACATCCAGCCGATGATGATGGCCTGCACGCGGCGATCCTTAGAAAGACCATGGAAGCCCTTGCTGATGGTGGCGGCTATTGCGAACCTGCCAGATGACGACTTGCTCAGGGCGGTGTCATCAGGTCGTCAGGTGGTCGGACCAGTAAGGCAATATTCAACAGGCAATTCGCGGATTCCTTTTTCTTTTATAAATATTCAAAAAAAATCTCTGGCTGCCGGCATCCTCTGCGGGGGGCAAAAATCCCTCCTGAGTTTGACTATACCTAGGGGGGTGGCGACCCAGTAGATGTAGGCAGCCACAATGTGGATAGCAGAGGACAGCAGGAAAACGGTGCGCGCTGTCGAATCGTAGACCGATAGCCTGGAGCAAGGACAAGGAGCGAATAGAATGCGTAAAATACTTATCTGGGCGTCGGTACTGCTAGTGGTGACGCTGGGCATATTGCTTTTCACTGCAGGGGATGTGGTGGGGGCGCGCGTGGCATTGTTTAGGCAAGGGGTGCCTTTTAGTGCCGAGCGTTTCTATGTCGCCATAGAGGAGGGCGACCTTCAGGCGGTGAGGCTCTTTGTGCAGGCGGGCATGAGTTTGTCTGGCGAAAATGAGGACAAACATACCCCGTTGCAGCTGGCCGTCTTACAAGAAAATGCGAGCCTAGTGGCGCTGTTCCTCGAGGCCGGTGTCTCTATCGACCAAAAGAACAGCGAGGGCTGGGCACCCCTCCATTTAACGGCGCACCAAGGCCTCTTGGATATGACTAAGCTGCTGCTTGACAAAGGGGCCAGTAAAGATATCGTCCATCCCAATGGCGCGACCCCCCTGCTTTTGGCCACTGGGCAGAAGGATGCCCTGACTATGGGCCGACTGTTAGCTGGTGGTGCTAACGTTGCCGCTAAGCTACCCAATGGCGCGTCCGCGCTCCACCTTGCGGCGCAATTTGGCGACGATGTGGGGGCCGAACTGTTAATCTCGGCCCGGGCCCCGTTGGATGCGGCCATGGCGGGTGGTTTTACCCCCCTCATGGTAGCGGTGCAAGAAGGGCACTTAGCGCTGGTGCAGAGGCTCCTGACGGCAGGGGCTAGTGCCAATAAAACAGACGAGCAGGGTGTGACCGCGCTGATGATGGCGGCCGATGGCAATCATCTCCCTATTGCCGCGCTCTTGCTCGAAAATAAGGCCGAGGTCAACATTGACGTAGCCGGAAACACGGCTCTTTCTTTTGCCCTAGGCAAGGGACACCAGGCGATGGCCAATTTGCTGCGAGAGCGTGGCGCCCGCTAGCTTGGCAGGCAGGTGTTCCTGTGGTAGAATGGGTGGTGATGTGCGGGTGTAGCTCAATGGCAGAGCACCAGCTTCCCAAGCTGGCTACGAGGGTTCGATTCCCTTCACCCGCTCCATTGTTTTTTCACGAGTAGTGGCCAAGGTTGCATAGGCTGCATTAAACAGATTGCTTTTTGCGGTAACTCCTTGTATTAAATGGAAATGCGTCGCCGCAGCAGGACTTTGCTCCGCCGCGGCGAAATTTTCCTACTTGAAAGGCAGGTGATGTGGAGTGCAAGGCATCAAAAGGGTAGTTAGCACCTCTACCCAATGGGTGAAAAAGAACAAGTATAAGGCTATGTATATAGCCATTTTCATTGCAGTAGGCGGCATGGTCATTTTGCAGTCTCTCGCATGGACGGTTACCCTAAACGGAGAAGTTCTTGGTTTGGTGCGCGGACGCCAAGCGGTTGAGGAAGCCATGGCCGAACGTTTGCAGAAAGTGCGGGACGAGCGGGGTTTGGCTGTGGGCATCTCCGGTTCGGTCGGGTTTACGCCTAGACTCAGCTTCGCGGTCGATGACCACTCTCTGGTGATTGAGACCCTTTTGCCGCGCCTAGAGTTTGGCAAGAAAGCTGCCGTCATCGTCGTGGACGGTGAGCCAGTTGTGGCCTTGGCGAACCGTGGCGAAGCCGAAGCATTGTTAGAGCAGGTCAAGAACCGCTTTTTAGATGCCAAGGCCAATACCGAGGTTGAAAAGGTGCAGTTCTTGCAGGAAACCGAGATCATCGAGGAGTATCGCTCCATCGAAGAAATACACGAGCCAGATGGGGCCCTTAATGTCTTGCTCTACGGCAGTGAGCGTCGGCTCACCCATACCGTAGCACGAGGAGAGTCTTTCTGGACGATAGCCTCTCGTCACCGCCTTGGGGTTAGCGTGCTGGCGGCGGCCAATCCGCAGATTCGCCCGGAGCGCCTGCAAATAGGCGCGACTTTGAACCTAACCATTCAAGAACCTTTTCTCGAAGTGCAGACCGTACAGCGGGTTACCTATAATCAAAGTGTGCCTTTCCCGACCACCACTGTGGTCGACCCTAGCATGTGGGCCTGGGACAGGAGGGTGCGCACCCCAGGGCGAGCCGGCACGCAAGCGGTCACCGCACGGGTTACCGCCATCAACGGCAAAGAAGAGAATCGTGAAATTTTGACGCGCGTGCAAGTTGCCCCCCCCATCACCCAAGTGGTAGCCCGCGGCACAAAGCAGGCTCCCACCATGAGTACCGGCAAATTTATTTGGCCAACCACCGGGCGCGTTACATCGCCTTTTGGGCGGCGCTGGGATGGATTCCATGAGGGAGTGGATATCGGTGCGCCGAGCGGCACGCAAATACGGGCTGCCGAGCGCGGGATAGTGTCCTTCTCTGGGTGGGGCGGTGGCTATGGCAACATGGTGCGCATAGAACATGGTGATGGCTATGCAACGCTTTACGCCCATGCTTCACGTCTGTTAGTGTCGGTCAATGATGTCGTGGAAAGAGGGCAAGTGATCGCTCTGGTCGGCAATACCGGGCGAAGTTTTGGCCCGCATCTCCACTTTGAGATCCGTCGCCATGATTCACCGCTTGACCCGCTGACATTTTTTCGTTAAAGACGGCGTGGCCGTCTCTTTTTTGTGGCGATAACGGTAGGGAGGCAAGAAGGTGCAAAAGCCAGAACTCCTAGCTCCAGCAGGGAGCTTCCTCGCCCTACGGGCGGCCGTAGCCGCTGGAGCAGATGCCGTCTATCTAGGTGGCGTTAAGTACAGCGCCCGTGAAGGAGCCGAAAACTTCACTTTAGAGTCCATAGCCGAGGCCGTGCTTCTTGCCCATCGTAGCAAGGTCAAGGTTTATGTCACGGTCAACACTTTGCAAAAGGACGAGGAAATAGAGGGGGCACTCGAATTTTTGCGCTCGGTATACAACCTCGGTGTGGATGCGGCCATCGTGCAGGACCTAGGGCTGGCAGATTTGGCGCGGCAGCACCTGCCCCGGCTTCCCCTCCATGCGAGCACGCAGATGACCGCCACCTCGCTCCTTGGGGTACAAGCGCTCCGGAAGCGGGGCTTTGCGCGCGTGGTTCTAGCGCGCGAACTTACTAAATTTCAAATTAAGGAAATTATTGCGGCAGAGATTCTCCCTTGCGAAATCTTTGTCCACGGGGCGCTATGCATGGCGTATTCGGGGCAATGTTTGTTTAGCTCCCTCGTCGGGGCTCGCAGTGGCAATCGCGGTCAGTGCGCCCAGCCCTGTCGCCTGCCTTACACCTCTAAGTCTGCGCCCTGGACATACCCTTTAAGTCCCAAAGATCTGTCCCTCGTGGACTGCCTTGGGGAGGTGCTGGCCCTAGGTTGCGCCTCGTTAAAAATAGAAGGACGCTTGAAGCGTCCGGAATATGTGGCCGAAGTGGTCGGCATTTATCGGCGGTCTATCGATAAACTCGCGCAAGGGGGCGCCTACGACCTTGCCGACACTGAAAAGCTACGCCTCGCGCAGGCTTTCAACCGTGGGTTTTCGCCTGGCTACTTTCACGGCCGGCCCCAGGATGGTTTGAACAGTGGAGATAGCTCCGGGCACCGGGGGATAACGGTCGGAAAAGTAGTAGCAGTCGGTGGGCAGGAAGTGATGGCGGAATTTCACCTGGCAGTGCAGGCAGGTGATGTCTTAGTCGTAGGGCGGGGAGAGCCCTTCACCCTAGCAGCCGGCTACCCTCCGAACAAAGAGGTCAACTTGGGCCTAAAGGGGCAGGCCCGCAGTGGCGAGGGCATTGCTCGCCTCGTGCATGCCGCGCGCAACAAAGAACTGATGGATGCAGTAGGTAAGTTCGTTCTGCCCTCACCCCGCCTAGATTGGCGGGTCGAAGGTAAAGTTGGCGAGCCCCTGGCGGTCGAGGGCACTTGTCTGGCGCAAACGGTCGCCACCCACAGTACCGAGCTCTTAGAGAGAGCTACCGGTGGCATTGTCCCGCATGACCTCTTGCGGCGGCAACTTAGTAAGCTCGGGGGCACCCCCTTTACCATGGGGGAGCTAGAGTCCGAGGTAGAAGGGCACGCCTTTCTTCCCCTTAGCGAGATAAACGGCTGTCGCCGACGGGTAGTAGAGGCCATGAGTCAAAGACTTTTTGGCAATCCGGTGGGCGCTTTGCCCAAGGTGGGTCTTTTGACCGAGCAGAAAAAGCACCGCCCGCAACCCGTGCTACTTGTCAGTGTGGGCAATGCGGGCGAGGCCGAGGCGGCAGAAGCGTCCGGGGCTGGGGCGTTGATCTTTGGCAGAGAATGGGTTACGGGCAATCTCTTAGAGCACTTACAGCTTTATCAAGACACCAAAAAGCGCACTGCTTTGCCCCTTTGCCTGCGCCTGCCGCGCATCCTGCACAGCGACGAAGAAAAAGAGTGGCAGAGCGCCATTGCTCCGGACGATGAATGTTATGTGTCATCCTTAGGCGGGGTGGAGGTAGTCACTTTGGCGGGGGGTCAGTTGCGCGGCGATGTGGGCCTTAATGTGGCCAATAGTTACACGGCCCTGGCCTTACGGGGGCTGCTTTCGGTGACCGCTTCGTCTGAACTTTCGCAGGCTGAACTGAGAAAGTTGGCACGGCACACTGCGGTCGAGGTCGAGGCGGTGGTGCATAGTAGGCAGTTGCTCATGGTTATTGAGCAGAGTCTAGGTGGGGGGGAACTCGTAGACCGCAAAGGGCTGGTATTCTCCTTAGCTAAGGACTATCGAGGGCGCACCTATGTCGAAAATCCCCATGTTTTAAGCCACCTAGATTCTTTGTACCCCCTGCTCGGGATGCCCATAAGCCGTTTGCGCGTTGATATTGCCGGCGTGGGAATGAAACTTATTGCCGAGACCGTACGTCTATATGCTGTAGCCCTCGAAATGAAAGAGGACCCGGAACGCTTAAAGGTCCTGCGCAGCAATCTCATGGAACATTGGGGTTTGCTGACGCGGGGGCATTGGCAAAGGGGCGTCTAAGTATGGCAGGAATAGCAGGAGCGATGGCGAAAATATTATGTAGCGTTGTCATAAAGGGAGGGGCATAAATGAGTCCCAGAATCCTCGTGGTTGAAGACGAGAAGCCCATAGCCGAGATTGTTAAGTTCAACCTCGAGCGTGAGGGTTTTTCTGTAGAGCTCGCGTTTAATGGGCGCGATGCTCTCGACATGGCGATTCGGCAGTTGCCGGACCTCGTTATTCTCGACGTCATGCTGCCGAAACTTGACGGCTTCCAGGTGTTGACGGAACTCCGCCGCACGACGGGCAACCCTATCTTGATGTTAACTGCCAAGGAGGGGGAGAGCGACAAGGTGCGCGGGCTTGAACTGGGGGCGGACGACTATATTACCAAGCCGTTTAGTCCGCGAGAATTAGTCGCTCGCGTCAAAGCCCACTTGCGGCGCGCGCAGTTGCTTGTCGTGCCGGGCGAAAAGGATGTTTCTTCCCTCCTCTGCGACAGATTGGTCATCGACTTGGTCAAGTACGAGGTGCGCAAGGGCGGACAGCCCATAGAATTGACCGTGCGCGAGTTTGAGCTGTTAAAGTATTTGGCGCTTAACCGCGGACGGGTATTTGACCGCGAGCACCTCCTGAAAGAGGTTTGGGGGTACAACTACTTTGGCGATGGCCGGACGGTTGATGTGACCATTCGCCGCTTGCGCGAAAAAATAGAGGATGACCCGAGCGCGAACAATGCGAAGTATGTGCTGACCCGCCGCGGGGTAGGGTATTATTTTCGTGAGCTGGACGTGGTCTAGTGTTTGGCAGCATACGTTGGAAGCTCATCCTCTTTTATACCCTCTTGATCGTCGTGGCCATGCAGTTGGTCAGCTTCTATTTGCTGCAACGCATTGAGCAACTGTACCTTGAGGAGGCGCGCACCATCTTGCGTACGCGGGGCTCGCACCTAGCGCGAGTGCTAGATATCGAAGCTCAACGAGGTCCTTTTGCCCGTGAAGCGGCGGAGCTGGTGCTCAATGACCTGCGTTCGCGTGAGGAGGATGCCATTGTCTTCCTGCTCACGGCCGAGCAGCAGATTGTCGCCACCTCCCTTAATGCCGAGTCGATGCGTGGTTTGCATGTGCTCGGTGAGTACCCCGTTATCTTAGAGAGCATGAACGCCGGGCAGGCTTTCGACGCCATCTGGCAAGAGGCAGGAGGGCGCAAGTTCTACACCCTAGCCCAGCCTATCAGCCTGACCCTTCGCCAGGGCCGCAATGAATCTCTGGTCGTGAGTATCTTTATTCGCGAGCCCCTAGACCACACCTACAGAATCTTGCGGGAGGTGCAGACTAGGCTCCTTAATTCAACTCTTTTGTCCATTTTAGTGACCATCGTGCTCGGCTCTTTCGCCGCGCAAACCATCACGCGGCCCATCCAGGAGATCACCAGTAAGGCCGTCAGCCTAGCCGCAGGCAATTTCGATATTGTGGTGGCGGTAAAGTCATCTGACGAAATAGGCAAATTAGGCGAGGTCTTTAACTACCTCACCGCCCGACTTCGTGAGACCTTAGCGGAGCTGCGCAACGATAAGACCAAGCTCGAAGCCATTTTCACGCATATGACCAATGGCGTCGTGGCCATCGATACCGTAGGCGTAGTCATCCACGCCAATATTCGCGCCAGACAGATGCTCGGCCTGCTCGAGGATTCTCCGGCTGCTTATATTTTAGAGCGGTTGAATTTTGGTGATGTGGCTAGGGTCCTAGCGCGGGAAGCTCCACAAATTACTGAAGTCGCCTTAACAGTACCCCAGCCCATTGCCGTGCGTTCGATAGCGGCTCCCTTTCACTCAGCGGATGGAGCAGTGTCGGGCATTATCATTGTCCTGCAGGACATCACCGAAGAAGCTCGACTCGAGACTATGCGGCAGGAGTTTGTGGCGAATGTTTCGCATGAATTAAAAACTCCGCTCACCACCATCAAGAGCTATGCCGAAACCCTCCTCACCGGAGCCCTCGAATCGCGCGAGTTAGCCGGCAACTTCATTACCGTGATTGCGGAAGAGGCCGATAGGATGGACCGTTTAGTGAAAGACCTCCTCACCTTAACCCAGCTCGACTACCAGAAGAACAACCTGCAGACGCGACCGGTGCTTATGGACGAGTTAGTGCTCGATGTCTTAGACAAACTCTCTTTTTCAGCCTGCCAGCGCGGTGTGCGGTTTGGCACGGACTTTGCCGAAGAGGTACCCATAGCCATGGCTAACCCAGACAAGGTCGAACAAGTACTGGTCAATATCATCGCTAACTCCATCAAGTACGCCGTCGAACAGGGCGAAGTGGTTATCTCCCTGCGCGTCGATGAAAAAATGGTGTGGGTGGGCATTAAAGATGATGGGCCGGGCATACCGCTGATTGACCAGCCCCGCATTTTCGAGCGCTTTTATCGGGTAGACAAGGCTCGCTCCCGCGAGCTCGGCGGTACAGGCCTAGGGCTCGCCATCGCTAAGCAATTAGTAGAAGCGCATGGTGGAACCATCGGCATTAGGAGCGAAGAGGGCCATGGCACCGAAGTCTACTTTTCGTTGCCCAGACACAGGCCGCGCTCTGACCAAGAGGTGAGTTAAATGTGGGAGAAGTTAAAAAGCCTCACGCTTCTAGGCCTAATTTTGACTAGTTTTTACTTGACAGGCGAATTGTGGCTAGTACACTACTCACCCCCCACGCCCGGTCAGCAGCAGGGAGAGTATAGGGAGCCGCACCCGCTGGCGATCATGATGCCTACAGCCATAAAAATCCATTTTACCACGGAATCTCGTGCGTATAGCCCCGGCGAGACCGGCTTTAGCGAAACTTGGGACTTCTTGCGCGGTATGATCAGTGGCGGACACATGGTCTCGGTGCGCAGCATTACCGAACGCGACTGGTTGCGCGCTTATGCTTTAGGCAGCATTGAACTTAAGCTGGCCGGTCCGGTGCAGATGCGCATGTGGTTAGAGGCCTTGAGCGTCCAACCTTCCGGGCTCAGCACCGACCACAGGATGGATCGGGTGATGACGAGCATTCATTCTAATCATGTCTATTTTTGGGATACTGAGCGCGGCGTCTTTCTCGCCTGGGAAAACGCAGCCCGCCAAGATCAGCCCTCAAGGGTAAGGGACCTGACCAGCCAGCATCTTTTAGCCGCGTTCACGAATTGGCCGGGGCAAGAAGTGCGGCTCCTTGCGCCAAATTTGCGGGCGCGGGCGGCGGCATGGGTGTATGTGCCCGCTCTGCCTGGGCTCTGGCCCCAGCTCTTGGCACGCCATGAGCGCGGGCAGAACAATCAGCTTATCGCCGGGTTTTTTCCTGATTGGTCCTTGGTGCGCCGGGTGGTGCAACGCGACGGGCGAGTTGCCTTTACCGATGGGCAAAGGCATGCCTACTTGCACCCGGATGGCGCGGTGCGCTACGTGGCTACTAGCTGGTTCCACCCCCTGCACGACATTAACGCGCGGGCCAGTCTCATCCTCGCCTCCGCCCTCAGCTTCGTGGCGCGCCATGGCGGTTGGCCGGCAGAGGTGCGCATGAGCTACATGGGGGTAGAGCATCCGCCTGGCGGACTTGCCCAAATCAACTTTTCCTTTGTGCCCTACGTCAGTTTTACTCTCCAGGGACGTTCCGAGTTTGTTCCCGTCGTCGCGCGGGAGAGACAGATTTCATTAACGGCCAATGAGCGCCATGTCTCTGATTATGAGCGTTTAGTCTATTTGCCGATTGATGTCGGGGCCTCTCCCACGCGCATCATCACCCCCGAAGCGGCCGTTAGGGCGGTGGAACAGAACTTATTGCCAGGTAGCCTCATCACCGATATATACATCGGCTTCTACCAAAGACCGATTGATGCCGCTGCCGAGTTCTTGTTCCCCGTATGGGTCATTAAGCAGGGGCGCCAGATGTTCTTGGTCAATGCCTACACCGGCGAAATTGTGTCGCGCTAGCGAGGGCAGAAAGGAGGTAGGCAATGGACTGGCGCAGAGGGAAAAGCATCCTCATCATCAGTTTCCTCATTTTGAATATACTTCTCGCGGGGAGGCTTTACTTCATCCCCGAGATAGAGATGTATTTGAGCCTTGCGGGGAGACCTTCGCTTGAGGCTATTTTCCATGCCTTACAAACCCATGGCATTGCGACTGACAGAGAATGGCCGCGCTCGGCCACACGCATGCCCTTTACGCAAGTTTCCTTGCGTCGACTAGCTCTAGGTGAGATTATGGCTTTGCGCCGGAGCCTGCTCGGCGACGAGGCCGTGCCGAACACCGAGCAGGCCATGCCCACCGATGACAAACCCCTGAGCTTTACCACCGAGCAAAGGGACTTAGTGGTGACCGCGCGTGGTCACGTTAGCTTCCACAATCGGGCCGCGCAGCCCAGTGCTGCCGGTATCAGTGCCGAAGAGGCCGTACGTATTGCGGGGACCTTTTTTAAGACCGAGCTAGGTAACCCGGGGGATTTTGTCTTCGACAGCGTGACCGCGCTCGACAATGCCAGCTACCGAGTCGAATACGTGCAGACCTTTCGGGGACATCGCGTCTTTCCCGGATACATCATTTTCATTGTGCCGGGGCAGGAGGTAGCCGCTATGTGGATGAGCCGCCTCAATGTGGCGTTCGAGGCAGGCGGGGCTAAGGCCGTCTTGTCGGCGGCGGAAGCGGTGCTCAGTCTGCTCAATCATCGCCTCAACGCCCGAGTGGAGGGCCAGATGGAAATTATTGACATTGAATTCGGCTATCATAGCCCG